>JABMSA010000803.1 GCA_013202185.1 Planctomycetota bacterium | reverse complement strand
GTACTCCCCCGCCGGCAGCTTCGCTCGTCAGGACAACTCTTCGAGGTTCCTCGGCACGTAACTTACCATCTGCAACGGTAGAATGATGGAAGTTGCCATGCCACCGTTCAGCACGAGAGTTGCTCCACGGTTCGGCTTCGCACCAGGGGCGCTTGTTACTGAAGTGCGTCTGGCGGAAACCCGGAATGAAGGCAGTTGATTCATCCAAGGTGAATCGAACCTGCGCTCAAGGAGCATGAAAGCGTATGACAGAAAAGACCAGGCAGCAAACACGGCCCCGAGATGATTCTGAACGGCAGATGCAGGAGTCGCAGCGTGAGAAGCGCATGCAGGAGATCGGTTTCAAGCTCCTGGTGCTCTCAGGCAAAGGGGGTGTCGGCAAGAGCACGGTTGCAGCCAACATGGCGCTGTCGTTGGCCCTCCAAGGCAAGACTGTTGGGTTGCTCGACGTCGACGTTCATGGGCCGAGTATTCCCCAGATGCTGGGACTGGAAGACCGCGAGGTCCGCAGCGACGGGCACGCAATGGTACCCGTCAATGTGGGGGACAATCTAAAAGTCATGTCGATGGGGTTCATGCTTGCCAGTAAGGATGAGCCGGTTGTTTGGCGGGGTCCGATGAAGTACAACGCTATCCGCCAGTTCCTGGGGGAGGTGGCATGGGGGCGGCTGGACTACCTCGTGGTCGATTCCCCGCCCGGGACGGGAGACGAGCCGTTGACGGTGGCTCAGCTAGTCGGATCGCCGGCAGGAGCTGTAATCGTCACCACGCCGCAGGATTTGGCCATTTCCGATGTCCGCCGCTGTGTTTCGTTCTGCAGGGCTGTATCCCTTCCGGTTGTTGGCATTGTGGAGAACATGAGCGGCTACGTGTGCCCGAAGTGCGGCGAGAAAGTTGACCTCTTCAAAACAGGCGGCGGCAGAACACTGGCGTCGGAGATGGGAGTGCCGTTTCTCGGGCGGATTCCAATCGATCCCGAGATCGTCTCTTCCGGGGATGCAGGAGCGCCGTTCGTTTGCGCATCCGCTGAAACTCCCGGCGCCAAGGCGTTCGACAGCATGGTGCGGGCGGTCGTCGCTTATAGAGCTTAACGTGAGGTCGACTGACTGCCCAAGCCGGAACAGAGAAGGAGGCGATCATCGAACAGAGCGCCGTGTTTCAGTGGTGCAACTGTTTCACTCAAGCATTTCGTTTCTGCAACTCTCCTCGGGTTGGGGCGGGGGCATGCCGACACTCGGCAGGATTCTTAAGTGCTTGCAAGCACAACTGTTACGTCGTCAATGGCGTTTCCGGCACGCCTTTGGCACGTAATTTGCGTTGTGCAACGGTAGCATGATGAAAGTTGCCATACCACTTTTCAGTACGAGAGTTGCCCCACGGTTCGGCTTCGCATCAGAGATGGTTGTTGCGGGAGTTGATGCGGGCAAGGTTGTGGGCCGACGCACGATCTGCACGGTCGGAATGAATCCGCAACAGACCGTGGCGTTGCTGGCCGGACAGGGTGTGACAGCGATAATCTGTTCAGGGATCAGCGGCTTCTGGCAAGACATTGTGGCCGCGCGTGGTATTCGACTGATTCCTGGGGTCGTCGGTGAGGTCGAAGACGTTCTCACGGCGCTTGCCAAGGGAGAACTCCAGCCAGGCACGGCGGGGCCGACGGGGGGGCAAAGGCGGCGCAGAAATCGGGGCCGATTGTCCGGCCCGCCGTGGCGAGCCGATCGGTAATTGCTTAAAGACGAGGCCACTGTTCAGGTGCGGGTATAAGACTCGCATGACAAATCCAAGCTTGCAGAAAGGAGATTAGCTATGCCACGTGGAGATGGTACTGGTCCTGCCGGCATGGGCCCGATGACGGGCCGAGCAGCAGGTTACTGCGCCGGGTATTCTGTTCCCGGTTATGCAAACCCGGGAGGAGGCCGAGGGTTCGGTCGAGGAGGCGGATGGGGGCGTCGCAATCGGTTCTATGCTACCGGGCTCACCGGATGGCAGCGGGCCGCGGCAGGGGTGCCGCCTTACGGCGGCGTGCCGCCCGTATACGCCCCACCTACGAAGGAGCAGGAACTTGGCTTTCTGAAAGACGAGGCCGAGGGTCTTCAAGGCGCACTGTCCGATATCACGAAGCGCATCGAAAAACTCGAGGCGGAAGGTAAGTAGTGTGGCGCCGTAAGAAGGGGCGAGGGCTGTGCCCCCGCCCCTGCGGCGCTCTCAAAGGCAATATATGCAACACTCATCCAAGACAAGCATCGCTGTAGCCAGTGGCAAAGGTGGCACCGGCAAGACGATGGTCGCCACCAATATTGCGGCGTTGCTGACGGAAAGCAGGCTGATCGACTGCGACGTGGAGGAGCCGAACGCCCACATTTTCCTCGAGCCGCAGATACAATCACAGAGCAAGGTTTTCATCGAGGTCCCGGAGGTCGACGCCGCAGTTTGCGACGGCTGTGGGGAATGCGCCAAGGCCTGCCGTTTCCAGGCTCTTGCCTGCGCGGCGGGGCGGTTGATAGTATTCCCCGAGCTTTGCCATTCGTGTGATGTCTGCTATACGGTGTGCCCCAAGGATGCGTTGAAGCCTGCGCTGCACGAACTGGGCGAGATCCGGACCGGCACGTTCGGCGACGGAAGCCCTTTTGCCGACGCTCTCCTCAAGATCGGCCAGGTCCGGTCGGCTGAGGTCATCGACAGGCTGGTCGGTTTGCCGGCAGACGATCGCATAACTGTGCGCGACTGCCCTCCGGGCACTTCGTGCGCCATGGTGGCGGCGGTTCGCGGAAGCAGCGTCGGCGTGCTTGTTACTGAGCCCACGCCCTTCGGCCTGCACGACCTGCGGGCCGCAGTCGAAACCCTCGAGTGGCTGGGCATACCGCACTGCGTGGTGATCAACAGGTGCGATCTCGGTTCCGGCGACACCGAAGAATTCTGTCGCGAGAAAGGTATTCCTGTTGTCGGCCGCATACCGTTCACTCGCGAGATCGCCCGCATCATGTCTGTGGGAAAACTCCTCGTGGATGAAGACGAGACCTACCGGCGGATGTTCGGCGACATTTCACAAGGAATCCTGTCGGGCGAGATGCGCACCGTAAAGCGCGACACGCCGATCCGGAGCGGCGGCGAGACGACCGTGCATGACCTGTTTGGCCGCTGCAAGGATCGGACCCTCGCCAAGGGTATCAAGAACGTTGCCGTAATCAGCGGCAAAGGCGGCACCGGCAAGACAACGCTTACGGCGTCGTTCGCTGTGCTCCTGAAAGACAAAGTGTCGGCCGACTGCGACGTCGACGCCGCCAACCTCCATCTGCTGCTGCACCATGAACTGTTGTCGTCCGGTTACTTCCGCAGTTCATATATTGCCGAAATTGACCCGGACAAATGCTCCGGCTGCGGGGTGTGCGCTCGGGCCTGCAGATTCGACGCAATTACCATGGCGCCGAAGGCCGTTGTGGACCCGCTGAAATGTGAAGGCTGCGGCCTGTGCAAAATAGTGTGCCCGCTGGCGGAGTTCGAAGACGAGAACCCGGTGACGATCCGGCAGAATGTGGACGGCGAACTGTTTCACTCGACTACTCCGCACGGTGATCTTCTGCACGCAACACTGTACCCGGGCGGGGAGGCGAGCGGCAAACTGGTGACTTTGTTGCGGGGCACGGCTGAGAACCTTGCCATTGACAAGGGCCTGGGAACAATCCTCATCGATGCTCCCCCGGGAATCGGCTGCCCGGTCAATGCTTCGATAACACAGGTCGACGTTGCCCTGATCGTCACCGAGCCGTCGATGAGCGCAGTGCACGATCTCAAGCGGGTCCTCAAGCTCACTCAGTTCTTCGGCATCGATAGCCGCGTGATAGTCAATCGAGCCGATTTGAACGCGGAGATCGTGACCAATATCGAGGAGCTGTGTGCACGGGAAAACGTGCGGATAATTGGCAGCATACCATTCGATCGAAATATCGTCGATGCCCTGGCGCAGGGGCTCCCACCGGTGCTGTACGACCGCTGCAAGACCAGGGATACGATCGTGAAGGTTTTTGAAACGGTTTTTGGTGAACTGAAAGGAGCTGAATATGCCAAGAGGTGACGGAAGTGGCCCTCCGGGTGGCGGAGGGCGTGGCGCCGGCAGAGGCGGCGGACCATTCGCCGCCGGGCCGGGCGGCAACTGCGTGTGCCCGTCGTGCGGGAAGAAAGTGCCCCATCAGCAGGGTACGCCCTGCAACAACGTCAAGTGTCCGTCGTGCGGCCAGCCAATGGCCAGAGAACAATGAGAACGAATCATGGCTGATGAATTGTGCCTGCACAGGCCGTAAGCCATAGAACAATTTAAGGAGATACGCCATGCTGGTATGCATAACGTCGAGTGGAAGCAATCTCGATTCCGACGTGGACCCTCGCTTCGGGAGGGCCGCGAACTTCATCATTTACGACACCGATTCCGGTGAGTTCAACGTGATCGAGAACAAGCAAAGAATGGACCTGCCCCAGGGAGCAGGCATTCAGTCGGCGACGACCGTCGTGGATTCCGAGGCCAAGGCGGTGCTCACGGGCAACTGCGGGCCCAAAGCATTCAGTGTCCTCAATAGCTGCCAGATTGCTGTATACGTGGGCCTCGACGGCATGACGGTTCGCGAGGTACTGGACAAGTTCCAGGCCGGTGGCTTGGAACCGATAGCCGACGCCAATGTGGAAGGCCACTGGGTGTAATAAGCCGGCGCACCTGTGTGCGCGTTATCAAGGAGAAGAAATGAGATACGCAATTCCCCTGGTCGGAGGCAAGCTATCGATGCACTTCGGTCATTGCCAGGAGTTTGCCCTCGTAGATACGAACGACAGCGCCGTCACCGGCATGACAACAGTTGTGCCACCTGCTCACGCGCCCGGCGTTCTGCCCGCGTGGCTGGCGGAGCAAGGCGCCGATGTGATCATCGCCGGCGGCATGGGCTCGAGGGCCCAAAACCTTTTTCAACAAAACGGCATCGACGTGATAGTGGGTGCACCAGTTGAGGAACCCGAGGCATTAGTCAGGATGCACTTGGCCGGCGCCCTTGAATCGGGCGACAACGTGTGCGACCACTGACCTCAGTGATCGCGAAGCCAAAGAGGAAAGTGGCCGGCGGAAGGCCCCGCAAAGAAGGAAAGTTCGAGGCAATTGTGCGGGCGCCTTCCCGCCGGCCCGGTTTCTATCTTGACTATTGGCTGTACGGAAGCGGCAGCCACGATCGGTACTGAGCCAACTCGCAGCGCCGTTGTACCTGCAATACGATATGATCAGCCTTTCGACAGTCTTATTGACCGCTCTTTCTCTTCCTCATGCGCTTTTTGGCACACCAGTTCACGGAACGTGTCACAACGACACTATCCGTGCCGACGCGAATGACAGCTCGCATCTCTCGGTGAGTTTTCGCATATCGTTGCGAGACAATGACCTACACGGAGTTTCCGCACAAGTTGTCCCAGCATGCTCGACGCATTGGCACAGGATTTGCACTGTCAAGACATGCCTCGACGAACATACCTTTCCTTTACCTGATATGACACTGCGCCGCTTCGACCCCACGGCCACCCGATCGGCAGAAGCAGAAGCCGCGCCAAATTGAGGAGAAACATTGTGACAACATCGAGCATCGGACTAAGGCAGCGTGCCGCATTCTTCGTGATCGTAACATTCGTGACTGCCTGCATCGGCTGCGGCGAAAAAGAGAAGACAATGCTGTTCCATGCAGGTGTTGGGCAGCGGTCTTCCCTGCTCGACGTCGAGAAGGCGTTCGTGGAGCGCCATCCAGACGTCTCGATCAACTTCTCTTTCAAGGGCTCGGGCTATTTCATCGCCGATATCGCGCGCTCGAAAGAGGGAGACCTCTTTCTGCCCGGAGAGGAATTCTATCTGCTTCAAGCTGTCGAGCGCGGATACATCGAGGACTACGATCCCGAGCGCGACATAGCGGCGCATTTCATGGTGGTCATCGCCACGCCCAAGGGCAATCCGGCCAATATAACGAAGATCGAAGACTTCGCGAGGCCCGGCGCGCGGGTGGGCCTCGGAAATCCCAAGGCATGCGCCATCGGCATCTGGGACGAGAAAATTTTCAAACGCGCCGGCATCTGGGAGGAGGTGAAAAAGAACCAGGCACAGAGCGCCAAGTGCATAGCAGAAGTCCTGAACACTGTCCAGCACAAGGTTGTCGACGCTACGCTCTTGTGGTCGTCTACGGCTGTGCTGGCCCTGAACGACATCGAGATCATCCCTCTCGAGCCGAAATACAGGGGTTTTGTGCGGCTTCCCGTGGCGATCACCACATTTGCCAAACATTCCGACCTGGCGCAGCAGCTCAAGGATTTCATTCTTTCGGATGAAGGCGCGGCGATTTTCCGCAGCCACGCGTACGTCACGGACCCGGGGCCGCTCGACGAGGATGGCTTCTGCACCGATGGCGGCAAAGCCACCGAGGACGATTGCAAGTGGCTGGTGGAAGCGGCAAAGATCGTCAAGGACAAGTCGATACCGGTCAACGAAAAGACCTGCGGCCACCTGCTCGGCGAAGTCCTCCGCCAGCGGCAAACAGAACGCGCCGGCTCACTATAAGCGCCGCAGATGCGTAAGGCAGGGCAAATGTCAACCCAAGCACTGAACGTGAACGCAACGATGGCTGACGCAAAACGCGGTCGCGCCCGCCGTTCGGTGTGGCCGCTGGTTTGTATCGTGGCTGTTGCCCTGATCCTGGCGGGCTATGTATCGCTGGTGCTCAGCAATGCCATCTATCTCGGGCTGAGCGATGCCAAATGGTTTCTCACGAAATCGCGATTCTGGGTACGCTTCTGGCTCACCGTGTACACTGCAACGTCGGCGACGGTCATCTCTCTGCTTGTGGGCATTCCCGCGGGTTATGCGCTGTCGCGCTTTCGACTGCCGTGCCGCGCGCTTACAACAACGCTGATTGACCTGCCGGTGATGGTCCCCCCGGCAACCGTGGGGGTTTTTCTGTTCGGCATCGTTGGCTCCTTTCCGGTCAAGCATGTCACGGAGCTGCTGGGTATCCGCTTCGCTCACAACCCCGAAGGGGTGATCCTGGTGCAGGTCGCCGTCACGGTGGCCTTCTGCGCCCGGCTGATGAAGGCAAGCTTCGACTCCGTGAACCCCCGTTTTGAGCAGGTCTCCCGGTCGCTGGGCGCGTCGCTGCCGGCAACCCTGTGGCGCGTCACCCTGCCGCTTGCCAAAAACGGCATCATCGCGAGCACCATCGTCGTGTGGGCGCGGGCAGCGGCCGAGTGGGAGGGCCTTATGCTCTTCGTGGGCGGCACCATGGCGAAGACCGACGTGATGCCGTTTTCGGTTTATCTCGACTGGAACGGCGGGATGATGGGGTGGGTTGTCACGTTCAGCCTGGCGTGCGTTGCCATGGCGGTGGTCAGCATGGGCGCCGTGCGGCTGATCGGAGGCAAGAGCTATGTCTGGTGAAGGCTTGATCGCACGTGTAACCGCGAGCCGCTCCCAGGCGCAGATTCTAACGGCTCTGCTCTACGCTGTCGTCGTACTGCTTGTCATGGCGTCGTGCTGGCTGTTTCTGAGCAACGTCGACCAGTTGTTTCCGAGAGAGAAGTTCGTCCAATCGGCTGAGATGGAGAAGTGGCGCCCGACGGCCGAGCATCTCACGGTATTCGCCGGCGGATTCTGGCGCGAGCCCGCGTTCTGGCGGTCCGTCAACCTCACAGTCGTCACGGCCACGATCACAGCATTCATTGCCAGCCTGGTTGGCATTCCTGCCGCC
>JABMSA010000802.1 GCA_013202185.1 Planctomycetota bacterium | reverse complement strand
CGGCGTCATCGCCGACTTCGACCTCACGCAGGCAATGCTGCGATACTTCATAAAAAAAGTCCACCACCGCCGAAGGCTGTCACGCCCGCGCGTTGTCATCGCCGTGCCCAGCGGCATCACCATGGTCGAAAAAAGGGCCGTGCACAACGCAGCCGAACAAGCCGGCGCGCGCAAAACATACACCGTGCCCGAGCCGCTTGCAGCCGGCATCGGCGCAGGCCTTCCAATAACCGAGCCGATTGGCAACATGATAGTCGACATCGGCGGCGGCACAACCGAAGTGGCCGTCATCACACTCGGCAACATCGCCACAAAGCAAAGCCTTCGCTCAGCCGGAGACGACTTCGACGAGGCCATCATCTCATACATCAAGAGAACCTACAACGTCGAGATAGGCCAGCCGACCGCCGAACGCGTAAAAATACAAATAGGCTCAGCCACGTCCCTTGATGAAGAACTGACCATGGAGGTCCGTGGCAGGCATCACCTCACCGGCCTGCCGACCAAGATCACGGTTACGTCGGAAGAAGTAAGAGACGCCCTCAAGGAGCCCATCGACGCAATCATCCTCGCAATCAGAACCGCCCTCGAGCAAACCAAGCCCGAGCTCGCCGCCGACCTCGTCGACCGCGGCATCGTCCTCGCCGGCGGAGGCAGCCTCCTCCGAAACCTCGATAAGGCAATCGAAGAAAAAACAAACCTCACCACCCGCGTGGCCGACGACCCGCTCACGTGCGTCGCACGAGGCACAGGCATGATCCTCGACCAGCTCTCCGAGCTCAAGGACGTGCTCGAGGGATGGGACGAGCAAGTATACTGAAAACCCCGCGCGCAGGCCGCGAAAGCCGGCCCGCGCCGACGTCCGCCGTCGGGGCTTTCATCATTTCCTCCACTGATCGATTCTCGGGCCGTCAATCAGCATGAAATCGAAGCGCTCCTGGATTCTCCTCGCCACACTCGCCGCAGGCTCTGTCGTCTGCGCAATGCTGCCCGAAGCCTGGCACAGCCGCCTGAATGGCAGGGTGCTCTCCTGCACCGCCCCCGCACAGTCGGGCGCGTATCACATGCGCGCCGGCATGCTCGACATCACCAGAAGATTCGGAAGGCTCCTCCGCCCGGCCGACGGCCCCACTCAGCTCGAACGCGCCCGCCGCGAAATCCGGCAGTTGCGCGAACTGCTCATCGCCCAACGCAGCCTGGTGATCGAAAAGGAAAGGAAAATCGCCGGCCTCACCGCATTCGAACGATTCGCCGGCGAGCACGGCCCATTCGGCGAGAAGATCGGCATCATCCCCGCGAGAATCATCGGGCGCGACGCAACCCCCGCCGACGGAATCGTGTTCATCGACAAAGGCTCGGCCCACGGCGTACGCAGCGGCGCCGGAGCCGTTTGGGGGCACGCCGCCGTAGGCGTAGTAACCGTCGTCAACGAACGGGCCTCGTACGTCCACCTCATAACCAGCCCCGCCCGAAAAGTGCCCGCCTACATCCAGCGCACCGGCGAAAGCACAATCGTCAGCGGCCACACCACCCACGCCCTACAGATGCACCACGTCTTTCGCGAAAGAGTAAAGCCCGGCGACATCTGCCTCACCTCCGGCCTGCTCAGCATCTTTCCGCGGGGCATCATCATCGGCGAAGTCACCAAAGCCTGGCAGCCGCCGGGCTCCCTCTTCCAGAAAATCGAGATCCGCCCGCAGATCAATCCATCCGACCTGCAGACCGTCATCATCCTCGTGCGCGAGAAAAAAAAGAGCCTTCAGGGTTCATAGCGCCAACAAGGGAGGGTCTTCGCATCGCCCGGCAGACTTCACAATAACAGAGACAGTACGACCCCGAGGGCAGGCCATTCCCTCGAAGACTCGCTCAGCCTGCCCCCCGAAAACAAGTGATTTTTTACAAAAAAGCACGATCGGCAATATCGGCCATAGGCCACAGAAATCCGAAGGGCGAAAAAGTTTATTTTGCACCTGTTACACCTGTTACATCTGTCATTTGACATAAGCCGTTTTCCATGCTTTAATGAAGGTAGTGGGTCTGTGGGCGCTGCGGCGAGCCAAGGACTCCGTACCCACAGCTTACGCTATGGGCTATCATTATGTCGCTCCTGGGGAGCTTGTGGTTTGCCTGCCGATGAACGGCTAACGTTGCTTTGTTAGATCAAGCGCCGTCGCACCCACTAAGGGCGCATAAAACGCACCTGGGGAGGGGGCGGCATCCCTGTCGCAATCGAGATGGCGACCGCCGCTCCGAACTCTCGAACGACAACGATGTCAAGAAAAGGCCCGGCCCCCGAGATGGGCGCGGGCACGGGATGTGCCCCCGCAGTCGACCGGGGAACAAAGCGCCCGGCATTTCGCCCGCGTAAACACCTTGAATTTGTCGAGGCAGGTTGATAAGGTACCCGATGGCGGGTGCGCGCGGTGCGCATCGGCAGCAGTGCAAGATCGAACGAAGCGGAAGTGTTCCGAGGTAGAGGTCGCAAGTCTTTTTTTTGGAAAGGGTAAGGAAATGCGTGGCCGACTAATGATCGCGGCGGTTGTTGTGTTTGCGTTGATGGTTTCGGGAGCGGCCCGAGCCACCGAAACGGAGAATCTTGGTATCAGGGCGCTGCCGGCCCCCGGAAAGGTGGTCGTCGACGGCAAGGTGAACGATTGGGATCTCAGCGGCGGCATTTTCGCCTGCGGCGATGCTGAGGTGCTGCGCGAAAGGATCGCGTGCTGGTTCCATTTAATGTACGACGCCGACAATCTTTACGTGCTGGGGCGGTGGGTGGATACCACTCCGCTGAACAACCCGGGCAGCACCGCCGGCGACCATGGCTTTGCCGGCGACTGCCTGCAGCTAAGGTTGGTTATGGATCATGGCACGCCGCAGCAGCAAGGCATGCACGTCACCGCCTGGCTGGGCAACAAGAACAACAAGCACGTGGTCAACATGGTTTATGGCGTGAAGTTAAGCGGCCCTACCTTGCCCGACGGGCAAGCCAAGGGCGTAAAGCAGGCGTTCGGCAAACACGCCGACGGCAAAGGCTACAACCAGGAGATTGCCTTCCCCTGGAAACTCATGACGAAAGACAACCGGGCGCTGAAGGCCGGCGACAAATTCACAGTATCGATCGAGCCGAACTTCTCCGCCGGGGTAGGCGGCAGGATCACGATCAAAGATATATTCAAGCCGGGCGCCTCCGTCGATCGGGTCTTTACCTTCATGGCCGTCAACAGTTGGGGAACTGCCACCCTCGAGCGCAGAGGCAAAGTCAAACCGCAGACCGTCAGGCTGTCCGACAGCCGCGAATTTGACGTTGCGATGGAAGACGGCGTGCCAGTTGTCAACTGGACCGGCCTGATCGAAAGCAAGGAACTGGCCGGCCACAAGGTCCTCAAGTTCAATATGCCCGTGGATGGCTACGTTTCGATCAACATCAGAGACAACCAGGACACCGTGGCGCGGCAGTTGCTCAACTGCGATTTCCGCGCCAAGGGCGATCACGAAGTGAAGTGGGACGGCCTGAGCACTCCGATCTGGAAGCAGCCGGGCGATCCGGTGCCGGCCGGCGAGTACACGTGGAAAGGCATTTATCATACCGGCATCGGTCTCAAACTCAGAGGCTGGGCCTGCAACGGCGGCAACACCCCGTGGAACACCGGTGACGGTACGGGCAACTGGGGCGGCGACCACGGCGTGCCCATATCCTGTACCACCGACGGCGAAAAGGTCTACCTGGGCTGGACTGGCTCGGAGGCCGGCAAAGCGCTCGTAGCCATGGACCTGAACGGCAACGTGAAGTGGCGCCACAAACGCGGCGGATTCGGCGGAGCTGTAATGGTGGCCGTAGACGGCGGCATTGTTTACGTGGTCGACGGCGGCGGCATCATCTTCCGCCTCGACTCGCTCAAGGGCACTTACGTCGCGTGGGAAGGCAGTGACTCGGCCGAGATCACGGTGGCCGGCCTCTGGGCCGACCCCGCGGGCATGCCGAAAGCCTTCAATGGCCTCGAAGCCCGAAAGGGAAAACTCTATCTCGCCTTCACCGCCCAGAACTTCATCGCTGTTGTCGATGGTAAGACCGGCACCCTCGAGAGAAAGATCAATGTGAAGGCGCCGTCCCACATCGAAGCGGTGAAGGACGATCTGTTCTACGTCAACTCCGGCGGCACGACGATCCTCGCGCTCAATCCGATCACCGGCAAATCCGACGCCGTGATCAGGGGCCTCCAAAACGCCACCGGTATCGCAACCGACAGCCAGGGCAACATCTACGTGGCAACGGGAGCACCGGACAACCAGGTCAAGGTGTTCGCTGAAAACGGGAAGCCCGAGGATGCCATCGGCCGCAAGGGCGGCAGGCCGCCGCTTGGCCCGTGGGTGGCGGACGGCATGAAGTCGGTCAACGGCATCGTAGTTGATGCCACCGGCAGACTGTGGACGATGGAATCATCCAACCATCCCAAGCGCGTGGCCGTGTGGGACACCAAAACCAGCAAGCTCCTGAAAGAGTACTTCGGTCCTACCCACTACGGCGCCAGCGGCGGAACGATCAACCCGAAAGACCCCGACGTGATGATCGGCGAGGGATGCGAATGGCGCATCAATTCCGAGACCGGCGGCGAAGAGTGCGTGGGAGTCTTTGCACAGGAAATCCACGGCTTCGTGCGCTTCTGCTACGGGGCAAACGGCAAGGAATATCTCGCCTGCATGGCGCGGGGGGGCGTCAAATTCTTCGAGCGAATGGGGCCGGCCAAGTACGCCCTGCGCGCCACCATCGGCGGGAAACGCGCCGGCACGGTGTTCTGGTCGGACGAAAACGGCGACCAGAAGGTACAGGCCAACGAAAAGGTCGAGGTGCCCATGACCATGAGTCTGGGCGGCTACCTGGCTTGGTCGTCGTCCATCAATACCGACCTTACGCTGTATGCCGGCATCACTGGCAGGGGCGGCGCACAGATCAAGGTCAAGGGTTACACCGCCTGCGGCGCGCCCAAGTGGGACGTGGCCGGCATGAAGACGCTGCCGCTTCTGGACGGGGCGCTCTCCTCGCTCGACAACCGGCTTGTCGTATCGTGCGAGGCCGGGCTCAGCCTCTTCAAGTGCTACGAGGTGAACACGGGCAAGCTGCTGTGGACGTATCCCAACACCTTCCACGGCGTGCACGGTTCGCACAGGGCCCCGCCGCCCCAGGTGGGCCTCATTCGCGGCGTCTTCGGTTTCACCGGCACCGCACACCTGCCCGAGCCCCTCGGCGACATCTGGGCAATGAACTCCAACGTCGGCGAATGGCACGTCCTCACAGGCGACGGCTTCTACCTCACGCGCCTGTTCCAGGGCGATCCGCTCAAGGTAAGCTACCCCGAAAAGGCAGTGCCGGGATCGATCATCGACAACGCCCCGCCCGGCTCCGGCGGCGAAGACTTCGGCGGCTCGCTGGCGCAGGGCGCCGACGGCAAGGTATACATCCAATCCGGCAAGACCGGCCTCTGGAACATCGAAGTAACCGGCCTCGACACCGTCATGGCTCTGCCCGGCGAAAGCATCACCATCGCCAACGACGACATCAAGCTGGCCAAGGGATTCCGCGAGCAGCTTCTCCAGAAGAACATCGGCATACGGCGAGCGACGGTCGCGAAGATGACGCCCGAGTTCACCGGCGACATCAAGAAAGACTTCAAAGTCGACGAGCTGATCAAGTTCGAGAAGATGCGGGCCGCGAACGTGCAGGCGGCTGTCGCGTGGGACGACCGCTACCTATACCTCGGATACGACGTAACCGATGCGTCGCCCTGGATCAACAACGGCGCAACGCCCGACGCCATGTACGTGACCGGCGACACGGTCGACTTCCAGATCGGCACCGATGCCGACGCCGACAAGAAACGCGGCGTGGCTGGTCTGGGCGACCTGCGGCTCTCGATCGGCAGCTTCCAGGGCAAGCCCACGGCCGTCATTTTCCGCAAGGTTGCAACCGTCAAGGCGCCCAAGGTTTACAACTCGGGCGTGTTCAAAAACTACACGATGGAGAGCGTGCTTGTTGTCAAGGGCGCCAAAATCAACGTCAAGCCTCGCAACAGGGGCTACGTGGTCGAGGCCGCCATACCGCTTGCCGCGCTCGGGCTCGAGCCGCGCGATGGCTTGGCCCTCCGCGCCGACATCGGCGTAACCCACGGCGACGCCGGCGGGCAGGATACCGTGCTTCGCACCTACTGGAACAACCAGAAGACCGGCATCGTCGACGACGAGGTAGCCGAGCTGATGATGGAGCCCTCCAGTTGGGGCGAACTGATCTTCAGAGAGTAAGCCGGCGATTCTTCGTCCGGCGTAAGATGCACATAAAGGGCGGCCATCGTGGCCGCCCTTGTTGTTCGTCGTGCCCGCCTCGAGGCAAATGGGGGACAACACGGTTTTTGCCCTTGAACTTTTCGCGGCCCCACGTATACTATCGGCCTTGTGAAACCATTGATCGCAGCGCAGGCTTGTTGCAGGAAAGGAACTATAGTTGGACAAGATCAAGACACTCCTTTACGCGGGCGGCATTATTCACGACTTCAAGGCGTGTGGCGATGAGGCCGAGAAAATACTCATCGATGCCGGCGCTTTTGACATCACGAGAGTCGACGACGATCTTTCGTGCCTCGAGGCGCCGAATCTCGACCCCTACGACCTGGTCGTGTTTTATCACACGATGGGCGAGATAACCGATGCCCAGAAAAACGGGCTCCTCAATTGGGTGGCCGGCGGCAAAGCCTACGCAGGCATTCATTCGGCGGCTGATTCTTTCCGCGAGTGCCCCGAGTACAGGGCGATGGTCGGAGGCCATTTTGTGACGCACCCCGCCTACCGCGAATACCAGGTGAGCGTGGTCGACGGCGAGCATCCGATCACCGAGGGGCTCAGTGAATTCAACGTCACCGACGAGCAGTACATTACGGACTATGATCCGCGCGTAAACGTGCTGGCGTCGGCGCTGTGGCAGGGCGACAAGATGCCCGTGGTGTGGACGAAGGAGTGGGGCAAGGGGAAGGTCTTTTACCTTGCGCTCGGCCACGATGGGAACGCCTGCAAGCAAGAGGTCTTCGGCACGCTGCTGGTGAGAGGATGCCAGTGGGCGGCGGCGAATGTGGAAGCGTCGGAATAGCGCCCCACGCCAATAGCACGGCGCCCGGTGGAACGAGCCTGCACCGACGGTCGCATCATTGCGGGCGGAGAAACACCCCTTCTTCGTCGACCTCGTAGACCAACTTCAGCGGCGCGAGTGCGCGTCGGAGCGCCTCGCCGGCCGGGATGTCGGTGAAGTTGGCCTTGATTCCCTTGTGGGCGAGATCGCCGATTTCTTTCGCGGAACGATCCCACTGATACGGCACCTCGATTTTGCTGAGCAGGCTCGCGATCGCGTGTTGCAGCGGCAGGCCGATGTTCTTCCACGAGGTCGTTTTGCCCAGGCGGGCGTTGTGCATGTCAATCCGGGCTTTGCGTTTTTCCCGGATCTCGGCTTGTTCGCCTTCCGGCCCAAGGCCCCAGTGCTTGGCGAGCGTTATGACCTGTTCGGCGCTCAGCGGGCACAACCACAAGTGAACTTCGTCGATGACGCCCTGGTAGCGCTTGGCGCTCTCGCCGCCGATCACCAGCGGATGCCGCTGAGTGTTGTTGAACCCGGCGGACATCTTGATTGTCCGTGCCTGCTTCCCGCCAACATACATCGTTGCTTCGCGTTTGGCCGAGTCCACCACCAGGGCAACGTGGTACCATTTTCTTCCTGCGATGGGATGTACGGCCGGGGTGTCGTCGCGATCATTGCCGGCGGCCACGGGTCGGAAGTCCAACGCAAGGCCATCGTTTCGCACTCTCAATGAAAAAGCGCCGCCGGCACCTTTGCGGATACTGCCGGACTTGTCGGCGCCCAAGCTGATCACCGGCGGGCCGGCCGAATACTTGAACAGCGATTTCGCCTTCATGCAGAAATCGATGCTGAAGCTTCCCTTTCTGACCAGGGCCATGTTGTACGGAATCTCAAGGTATCCGCGCTCGAGGTCCGCGCACCCGCCCATGATTCCTTCCTCAAACCGGACGTTGTCGTGCGGCCGGGCGTCATTGCCTCTGCCCGTCTTGTCGCGGACGCGCTTGTCTCGGATGCCGTCCATGCCCCAGTGTGCTCGCAGGGTCTTTGTTGTTTCGCTTGCGAGATCGGGGAGTGGCGGCTTCTCTGCGGGCTCGTCTTTCTCTCCGGAGCGCAGCTTTTCGATGGTGGCGAGATGGTCGTTGTAGAAGCGCGTGTGGCCGAAATCCTCGAGGAACCGCGCGAGGGCGGCTTTCATGCGTGTGCTGCCGGCGGCGATGGTTTTTCCCAGTGTGCCAAGGACCTCGCGGCCCGCCTTTTCGTCCGCTTCGAGTTCACCCGGGGCCAGCGCCAGTGCCATGTAGCGCTCAGCGTCATCTCCAGGTTTGGCCTTCAGCAGAATTCTCCTCGCCGCCGCCCGGTCGGGTTTCTTGTCGAACAGCAGGAAGGCGGCAGCCTGGAGCATCTGTGTTTCATTCTCGGGAAATTCACTGCCGAATAGCCCGACGATGTCGGGCGCACCGAGTTCCACCAGCGCATCTCCGAGCCGCACGGCGGAATGCTTGTAGAATATCTTGCCGTCCTTGTATTCATCAAAGACAACGCGCTTGCCGTCGATGGTGATCGCCACGCCGGCCTCGAGGCCGGCCGCTTGCTTCTCTACTTCCTGCCAGAAGGCGGTGAGGCGTGCGATGTCCTTGCTGTCGCGTTCGATTCGCTGGGCGGCGGGCCTGAGCTTCGGCTGCTTTGCGAGCGTATCGAGAGCGGCGGCTGCTTGCCGGTAGGTCCGCTGCTCGATGGGCGGCCGCACCTGTTTTTCGAAGGCTGCCGCATATTCCCTGATTGCACTGGCCCGGGCTGCTTCGCGGTTCCTGATCTTCTTCTCGATTTCGCGGGCAAGCTCGTCTCTCTGTTTTCCGAACTGCTCGGCGGGGAAGTTCTCGGCCTGTGCCAGCG
>JABMSA010000801.1 GCA_013202185.1 Planctomycetota bacterium | reverse complement strand
GGAACGGGCGAGGTCGAGAAGGCTCCTGAGCCGGCACCTGATGAAGAGAAGCAGGAGGTGAAGCCGCCGTCGTTCGGCACCGCCAATTTCGTTGTGCTGGGCGTGTACCTCGTCGCGATGTTGGGGATCGGAATCGCGGCAAGCCGCCGCATCAAATCGGCGCGCAGTTTCTTCGTCGCCGACGGCCGCCTCAATTATGTATTGGTGGGCCTGTCGCTGCTGGGGACTTATCTGTCGGCGTTGACCGTGATGGGGCTGCCGGGAATGGCCTATGGCAAGCACGACTGGACTTTCATGGTGCAGCTTCCGTTTCTCATTATCACGGCTATCGTGATAACGCGGCTTGTGCTTCCGAGGTACCGCAAGGCGGGCGTGATAAGCGTGTACGAGTATCTCGAGCGCCGTATCCACGTTTCGGTGCGCATTATTGCATCGGTTTCTTTTGTGATATTCGCCATTGCGCGGATGGGCCTGGTGCTATATCTGCCGGCGCTGGCGTTTCACACGGTCACGGGGGTTTCACTGCCTCTTTGCATCATGGTAATGGGTCTGTTCATCACCCTGTACACGGTACTGGGCGGCATCGAAGCGGTGGTCTGGACAGATGCGATTCAGGTCGTGATTTTTATTGTAGGTGCGCTTGTGACGTTGGGCTATATCTTCTCGGACATCGGTGTGGGGCGCTTTATCGAGATCGGAATGGCGCACAACAAGTTTCGCATCATCGTTCCCGGCACCGACATTATGAAGATCACAACTGTGTGGCTGATCCTCGAGACCATTTTCCAAACTATCCGCATCTATGGCACCCAGCAGGATATGGCCCAGCGCTACATGACGACAGGATCGACTAAGAAGGCCAACCGGAGCGTGTGGATATCGATCCTTGCCTACATCCCGCTGGGCTTCATCTTCTATTTCATCGGTACGGCGTTGTTTGTCTTCTACAAGATTCATCCCGATGCTGCCGCGCCGGGAAAGGCCGATCCGATGTATCCGCATTTCATTGTAAACCATCTTCCGGCCGGGGTCGCGGGGCTGTTGATCGCCGCGATCTTCGCCGCTGCTATGTCGAGCATCGATTCTCTCATGAACTCATCATCCACGGTTTGCGTCGAGGACTTCCTCAAGCGTTTCAGCAGAAAGAAACGGTCCGAAACTCACTACCTTCCGGTGGCCCGGATTCTTACGATATTGTGGGGCGTGCTTGCCGTCGGCATGGCGCTCTTGTTCATCAAGATCGAATATGTGCAGATTGTGTGGGGAAAGGTGATGGGCATTTCCACTAACGGCATTCTCGGTCTTATGGCGCTCGCCTTCTTGCCATACCGAATCCACAAGGTGCCGGCGATTGTCGGGTTCGCAAGCTCGTATGTATGTCTTGGCGTGATGATGAATCGGCAAATCAACTACCTCCTGTGGCCGGTCGTTGGGAATCTGGTATGCTTCCTCGTGGCGGTGGGGTTGAATCGGCTCTTTTACGAAAGCCCCGCTCTTGCCGAGGAAGGCTCCTGACCGCACGATGCCGGGGGAGGGGCACATGTAAAACATTACACGCACTAATCTCTCAAGACAGTTTTCTGTTGCCAAAAGCATCCGCGCGGGTACAATATATCGTAAGTTACCAGGAGACGCACGATGAAGATAAGGCCGCTATCCCCAGCGGCGATAGTGCTGTCGGGCGTTCTGCTTCTTGCGGTGCTTGTATCTGGCCCGGGAGCAGCACTCGCCGAAACTGAAGCCGTTCGCATTGTGAACCAGTTCGACGACCTCCGCGCGCTCGGAATGCGCGCACTGCTGCGCCCGTTCATGAAGCGTGGAACGCGGGACGACGAAGCATCGGGAAAACTCCTCGCCGAGAGCCCCGCGCCCACCAGGCTTGTCATCGGCGCCAGCGACCCCGGCGGCCTCGAGGCCGGCGTCGACAATCTGATCAAATTGATTCGAGAAGAGTAGCAATGCCAGGAACAGTGGGCCCGTTTCCTGCGCACAGTCCGACGAGCCTGCCGCCCCGTTTTTGTCATTGACACTTCACGCAAGTCGTGCTAAGATGCACAATGAAAGCATACGCGGCTATCTGTTGCTGCTTCGCGGTCATTGTGTTGTTGAGCTTGGATATGGAAGAATCTCGCCGGGAATTCCTCAAGCTGTGCGCGGCTGCCGGCATTGCTGTGCCCGGGGTGGCCGCCGCCGCGAGCCTATGTCGCATGCCCGCCGCCCGGGCCGCCGAAGCCGGGAAAGCGATCCGGGGCCGCATACCAAAGGCCGTCGAGGCGCACTACTACGAAACGGTCGAAGCCAACCGTGTGCGGTGCATGCTCTGCCCGATCAAGTGCCTCATCGACGACGGCGATCGTGGCGACTGCGACGTTCGCATAAACCGCGAGGGCACGCTCTATACGCTGGTATACGGCAATCCGTGCAGCGGCTACGACGGCGGCATGCCCGATCCCATCGAGAAGAAGCCGCTGTTTCATTTCCTGCCGGCCACCCGCGCCTACTCGATCGCCACCGCCGGCTGCAACGTCGATTGCACCTTCTGTCAGAACTGGCGGATTTCACAGAGCCGCCCCGAGGAAACGTTCAACTTCAACCTGCCCCCGAAAGACGTCGTGGCGAAGGCCCGGGAATACAAGTGCCGCTCGATCGCCTTCACCTACTCCGAGCCAACGATCTTCTACGAGTACATGTACGACACCGCCAAGCTCGCCCGGGCCCAGAAGCTCCACGGCGTGATGATCTCCAACGGTTACATCGAGCACGAGCCGATGGCACGCCTCTGCGATGAGCTGAGCGGTGTCAAGATCGACCTCAAGGCGTTCACCGATGAGTTTTACAAGAAGATCGTCGGCGGCGAGCTGAAGCCCGTGCTCAACACACTCGAGCTGCTCAAGGAGAAGGGCACGTGGTTCGAGATCGTTTACCTCGTCATTCCCACGCTCAACGACAAGCTCGATGATATCCGCGCCATGAGCAAGTGGATAATGAAGAAGCTCGGCCCGATGGTGCCCGTGCACTTCACCGCGTTTTATCCTACTTACAAGCTTCTAAACCTCCCGCGCACACCGGTCGGCACGCTGGACAACGCCCGCAAGGCGGCCATGGGCGAGGGGCTCAAGTATGTTTACGTGGGCAACGTATGGCGGCGGCAAGGTCACCCCGGCGAAAGCACCTGGTGCCACAACTGCAACAAGAGAATAATCTATCGCACCGGCTATCGCATCCGCGAGAATCACATCAAGGCCGGCAAGTGTGAATACTGCGATACGCAGATACCGGGGTTCTGGGAGGATGAGAAAGAGTAGCAGGGCGGCATCGCTTCCAGTTTCCTTTCCTCGTCGTCGTCGTCGATCCGTCTTCTGAATCGTAAACTGTCGAGCGATTCGCCAAGGCGGAACGGCCTGCCCCTACACAAACCGACGCCCTTGAGTTAATGCCACCCGACCACAGGGAGAGTCTATTGATGAATGAGCCGACAAACACCCCGCCGCCGGATCGTGAAGGCCGACCGCTGATCAGGAAGCTCGGTACGATCGACTGCGATATGGTGGAGACCACGCCGATCGTCTTCAAGGATACGCTGTACCGCTTTGAATACGTGCGCCAGGGATACCCGGCCAACGACACGGGCAACTCCTACTTCCGTTTCGTCGAGCACGATACGGGCCGAACCACGCCGCCTTTTGCCGCGGGCTATCACCTCGGCAGCGCGCTCGTGGTGAGGGATACGGTGTACGTGACCGGGACCAGCGCGTGGGACGGCCGGCGTGTCGAGTTCTTTGCGTCAAAGGACCTCGAAAACTGGGAGACGTGGAATGCCCTGTACCTGCCGAATCACGGCATTTTCAACACGTCGATGTGGCCGGCCGCCGACAAGTACGTGCTGATGTTCGAGATCGCCAGGCCCATAGAGGAGGCCGGTGTGCCGTTCACGGCGCGATTTGCGACGTCGGCCGACCTGAGATGCTGGGAGGTGACGCCGCCCGAATGCAACTATGCAAAGGAGCGATACACCGCGCCGCACTGCCTGCGTTATCTCGACGGCTGGTACTACAACTTCTACCTCGAATCGCACAACGGATGGGAGCAGCGCGTAGTGCGCTCCCGCGACCTGATCACCTGGGCGGCAAGTCCGCGCAATCCCGTTCTACGTGCGTCGGAGGAAGATCGGAAGGTCGCCAATACGAATCTGACACCCGAGCAGCGCGACAGGATCGCGACGGCGAAGAACATCAACAACTCGGACATCGACTTCTGCGAGCACAACGGCCGCGTCATCATCAATTACTCCTGGGGCAACCAGGAAGGCATCGAGCATCTCGCCGAAGCCGTCTACGAGGGCACGCTCGAACAATTCCTGACGGGCTGGTTCGAGTAAGGCGCGCCGAGCCTACTCGACAACGATGATGTCGTGAATCTCCAGCCTTGATAAGCGGCAGTGTATCTCGCCCTTCGTGTATTCGTATCGAAGGCGACGGCGGCCGGGCTCCAGCTTCACGCTCTTCGGCCTCGAACCCGTCCGAATCACCATTTCCAAAGGCCCCACGGGCGTGATCTCGTTGAAGGTGTAGGTGGCGTCGGCGTGCGTTGGCAAGGGTTTCTTTCCGGTGATCGGGGTGGCGCGGTGGGTGCTCTCAATTAGGTCTACCCGCTGAAGTTCCTTGATCAGTGCCACATCTTGGCCTATACTTCCATGTCCGGAAATTATTGCGTCCATCTGGAAAAGCCATCATCATGAAGAGATGCCCTTTCTGCGCGGAAGACATACAAGACGCGGCGATCAAGTGCAAGCACTGCGGTTCGATGCTGACGAACATGCCGACCGTGGCCGTGTCCGGAGGTGATGCTGCACAACACGATGTGCGGCCTGCCGACAGCATGCTGGAGCAGCTTTATGACGTGGGCGATCGGCTTGGCAGCAGCGTCATGGGCGAAGTGTACCGGGCTGTTGAAAGGCGGACGGCCAGACCCGTTGCCATCAAGGTGCTGCCCACGATACTTGCCCGGAACAAGCAGATTGTTTCGAAACTCAGGACTGAGGCGACGAGATGGGCTGGGCTTGATCATCCCAACATCAACCGGGTCCTCCACTTCTACTCAGAAGGTGACCTGAAGTTCTTTGTCATGGAATACGTTGCCGGAAAGACACTCGACGACTTTCTCGGAACCAAGGAAGAGCGAAAGTTGTCCGTCGACGAACTGTTGCCGATAGCCCGACAGGTGGCCGACGCCCTCGATCACGCCCACGGCAAAGAGCCGCCGATCTTCCACAAGAGCCTGGTCCCCGACAGGATCATGCTCGGATCCGACGGCATCGTCAAGCTGCTCGACTTTGGCGTCGCCCGGTATATTCAGGAATCGATGGCAATGCTCGCCGGTAATGAAACGCCCGGCGCGCTGATGCACATGTCGCCGGAGCAATTCTCCGGGAAAGAGTTTGGGGCTGGGTCGGACATCTACTCTTTTGCCTCCACTTTCTACGAATGCCTTTCGGGCCATCCGCCGTTTCTCAAGGGCTCCACAAGCTACCAGTTGCTCAACGCCAGCCCGGTGAGCCTGCCCAACGTGCCGGGGAACGTCAATGCCGCCATTATGGCGGGATTGAACAAGAGGCAGGAAGACAGGCCGAAAACCGCTAACGAGATGGTGAGAATGTTGGAAAGGGAGGAGTCGGTTGAGGCAGGCGAAGAGGCGTCGAAGCTCGGGGCAGAGGCCGCGGTGGCATTCAGCCCGATTGAAACGGTCCGCATTCCGGCCGGAGAATTTCTCATGGGCAGCCCCGAAGACGAATACGGCCGCTTCGAGAACGAAACACTCCACTGGGTGTACTTCACAAAAGCATTTCGAATGGCAACTACACCGGTGACACAGGCACAGTGGACGCATGTTATGGGTAACAACCCAAGCTACGTCAAAGGCGATAATTTGCCCGCTGTGAGGGTCACGTGGTCTGATGCGGTGGCGTTTTGCGAGAAGCTCAGCGCCAGGGAAGGGAAGAAGTATCGTCTGCCGACGGAAGCGGAGTGGGAGTACGCCTGCCGCGCCGGCACCAGGGACCCATTCTCGCGGCGCGGGCGCCACAGGAGCCTGTTTTGGTATCGCGACAACAGCGGCGGAAACCTGCAGCCTGTCGGAGGCAAACTATCCAACACGTGGGACCTCTACGACATGCACGGCAACGTGTGGGAATGGTGCAGCGACTGGTACGGCGAGTACCCCGTCGGGCGGGTTGCGAACCCGACCGGGCCGAAATCAGGTGCCAAACGCGTGCTGCGCGGCGGCTCTCGGCGCAGCAGCCCGATGATCTGCAGATCGGCGTTCCGGGGCTCAGAGCTGCCCGACAGGCGATTCAGGGGCGTCGGCTTCAGGGTGGTTCTGGAAAACACATAGCCCGCGCCAACATGCACGCCGGCCCTCCGCGTGAGGAGTTCGAGCGTTTCAGGCGAATGCTTACGGTGCCTGACACCGTAAGGAATCCGGACGCGCGAGCGTTTCAGGCGAATGCTTACGGTGCCTGACACCG
>JABMSA010000800.1 GCA_013202185.1 Planctomycetota bacterium | reverse complement strand
GGGCGTTTTAGATGCGATATAGGGCGCGGGGCCGGTGCGGCTTTGGTGGGCGTTGCATGCGTGGGGCGGGCGCTTGGGCGCGACGGTGCTGCTACGTTTGCGCTACTCGGGTGGCGCTTGCATGCTACCTGGCGCGCTGTTGGTGGCACGTCGATGGACGATAGGTGACGGGCGAGTGGGGCCTGTCTGCATACGGCTGCAACGTCGGCGCACCCCGGATGCACATGAATGCTACGTCAATGACGAGGCGGTGCGGGCGTGGCGCTGTATTGGGGGCGTTTATGGGCGATGGGTGACGGGCGGAGGTGTGTGCGGCGCTGCGTGGGCGCTGCCGAGTGGGGTCAGTCTGCCTGGTCGATGAAGGGTTTGAGGTTCCTGGCTGCTTGTTTGATGGCGTTTGGTGAGAACAGTTCGCCGGATTCGATGGCTTTTCGGGCGTTTTCGATTGCCTGGGGGCGGACGTCGGGCATTGCGCCGAGCATCTTTGTGAATGCGGCTGCCTCACCGAGCTGTCGGCCCTTGTCGGATAGCTCCAGCTTGTCGCCTTTAGGCGAGGTTTTCTTTGGGGCGTCGGAGGCGTTGTGTGCGTAGGTTTCGCTTACTGACGCTGCTTTTTTGCCGATGCTGCGGCTGATGGTGCCGGTGTTGTGGGTGGGTGATTGTATGGGGTTGGCTGCCATTTGTCAGGGCCTCCAGTGCGGGCTGATCGTGTTGAGGAATTCGTTGGCGGCAAACTGGACGTAACGTCGTTCGGCCAAAAGGATTACGCGCCATCCGAAGCGGCTGCGGTCCTTTTCCTGGAACTTGTTGAAGTATTTTTTTATTCGCCGTTCGACGTCGGGCTCGGCGGCATCTATTGTGCCTGCGGCGGACCACAGGAGGGTGCCGTCTTTGGTGGCTATGAGCTTGAGGTCCATGGTTATGGAGGGCGGCTCATGTTGGCGGTAGTCAACGATTTTACCAAAGAGGACGGCGTCGGCGCCGTAGTCGTCGCGTGCTAGCAGGAGGTGGTCGATGAGTGTTGGTTTTTCGGGTTCGACTAGTCCGGCGTGTGGAGGCTGGACTTGTGATACGTCGAACCGCGCGGAGAAGGCTGCTGTTAGTGTTTGTGCAAGCAGGTCAACGGAATCTGCGGATGCAGGGCCGGGCTCGATGGGGAATATGGCGATGCGTCTTGGGTGGACCGGTTGGCCGGCCTTGGCGTTGTATTCGGCCATGGTCTGTGGGCCGGCGCAGGCGGAGAAGAGCAATGCCATCATAGGAATCAAGGAAAACAAGCAGGTAGTTCGCATTGTCGGTTGCCGTGGAGGGGCGGGGCCCCTACTGCTGCAGTTCCAGCTTCTCGAGGATGAATTTATTCCATTCCTGTTGTCCCAGAACGATTTTCATTAGTTCTTCGCGTCGGGCTTTGAGTTCGATGCGTGCGGCGACGAGTTCGGCTTTGTTGGCATCGAGGGCGGCTCGGAGGGTGTCGATTGTCCGCCGCGAGTTGGCGGCTGCGTCGATTTGGGCCTTTGCCGCTTCGAGTTCGAGCACTGCTTCTCGGCGGAGTTTTTGTTCTTTTGCGAGTCGCGCGTATAGTTGCTCGATTTCTTCGCCGGTTGTTGCCAGGCGTTCTTGGAGACTCTGGCTCTGACGCTGCAATTCCTTAAAGGCGGTGTGTATTTGCCGGTATTGGTCGAGGGCGGTTGAGGCGGCGGGCCGGTTCGCCTGGGGGGCGGGGGTGCTGCCGGCGACCACTCGTGTGGTGCGGCAGCCTGCCGTGGCGATGAGGCCGATGACGATCAAGGTTGTTGTTGTTCTCTGCTTCATGCTCAGCGGCGGCGATCGTGAGGCCCTGCCTAGTTTTTGCGCGTCTGCTGTGGCTCGGGCTGCTGGTGCGCGGGCCGGTCGGTGTCTATCTCTCCGGCTCTTACGAGGGTTGTGAAAGTGCGGACAACGCGCGGATCGAACTGCCCGCCGATGTTGCGTTCGATTTCGGCGAGTGCTTCGCCGACAGCGGCGCCTTTGCGGTAGGGCCTGTCGGATGTAATTGCGTCGAACGAAGCGGCTACGGCCAGAATGCGGGCGCCCAGTGGGATGTCTTTGCCTGCGAGGCCATCGGGGTAGCCGGCGCCGTCGACGCGTTCGTGATGGTGCAGGATAAAGCTGCTTACCTGCTGGAGGTTTTTCAGGTTGGCGAGGATTTTTACGCCATTGAACGGATGCTTCTTGACGATGTCGAATTCCTCTTGTGTGAGGGCGAATGGTTTTTCGAGGATCTCCTGTGGCGTGCCGATCTTGCCGATGTCATGCAGGTACCCGGCCAGCTCGAGGTCTTCGATTTCTCTGCTGTCCATTTCCAATGCTTGGGCTATTGCAAGCGAATACCTGGTAACCCGCTGTGAATGTCCACGAGTATAAGGGTCTTTTGCGTCGATGGACGATGCGAGCGCGCTGACGAAATTCATGAATTGCTCCGCGATTCCCGCATTACCTGTTGCGAGGTAATCATGGGATGGTTCCTGGCCGACCTCCCCTAACACTCGAGCTTTCAGCATCGATCTCAGTAGGACTTCCTGCAAATTGGCTTCTACGAACGCTAGCCCATCCAAGGCCGCGATTTCGGTTGGCGTAAAAGCCGAAAACGGCAGGTGTCTGCCTGCGGACCAAGCCCACGGGCGGGCGTTCGTGATTTCCTTTCCGGGTGACGTTTTTTCCACCGGTTTTCTCGTCACAGAAGTTTCGCCGCCGCACACTGTTGTTGCTTGCAGATTCGGCGATTGCCACCTACTCTGTTCTCTTGCCTGGCTCTTGCAATAATAGTATCGGTTGACAAACCAGTGCGGTGAAGGCAAATCTCAGATGCTGCCGGCGTGTGTATCTGGCGGGCGCGTCAGTTCTTGTTGTGGCGTCTGAGCGACTGGTACCGGCCGATGTTTACGGTTCTCTTGCACGGCTCAAGGCAGCCCCTGAACGACTTTTTGGCTCTTTCAACGTCTTTGCGGAATTCGCTGTTGCATCCCGAGGCCGGATCCTTTGCTTTCATTGCTGTATCCCTTTTCATTGCAAGATGTTGCGGTGTCACGCTCATCGCGGCCCGCCTGGCAGCAACGCACTTGCGGCGCAGGCCACGAGTACGTGGCAGGCACAATGCTCGAACCGCTGGGTGCAAACTGACCATTTCAAGTATCGGCCTTGGGGTGCAAGATTTCATGACATTCTCGCAAGGAATTCGGAATTCTAAGGAGGTCGGCGCAGAAGGCCGGTACCGGCCATGTGCAAACATGCTCTTGGCAATACAGAGCAATATGGCGGATATTCTTGCCACGCCATGAAGATATCTGCATGATTACCGAAAGCATTTTTGCATTTCCGCGCGATTTCCTCTATAATATAGTAATGAGCCGATCATTGCCCGACCCGTTTCCGGCTTTCGGCAGTTGATTACTTGATGGCGCATGTTTTTCGCGAAGGAGCAAAGGATGGCCGCAAGAGCCCTCGCCGAGGAGATGCTTGATCGTGCGGTGGCCCTCCAGAAAGAGGGCTGGGATTATTTTGAGCAGGCGTCGGAAAGAACAGGCAACGAACTTGCAAAGCGGACGTTTCAGAGGCTGGCGGTGCGGTGCGACAGGCAGGCCGATCACCTCGAGGAAATCCGCCGGCTGGTCGTGAGCGCCCAGACACCCCCGACGGCGCCACCTGTGGCACCTCGCAGCATGTTCGACGAGATCATGCGCACGATCCAACGGTCCGCAGCCCCCACGGCCGCCGACATCGCCGGGCTGCGTGAAGCAATCGTCTATGCTATCAAGTTGCGCGACGTCTACGCACATTTCGCTGATGTTTCGGATTCCGCCTGGGAAAGCTCACTCTACGAAATGCTCAACCGCGAAGGAGAAACAACAAAACTTACCCTGGCCGACATGCTCGACTACCTCAGATCGAATTTCGAGCTGACGGACCTGATAAGAGGAGAATAGGCGGCACGAGCTGCGCAGATGGGGCCAAGGTGCCTGGCGCCCTTAGGCAAAAGGCCTGTGTTGTTGCCGAGGGTTGATTCCAGCGCCCGAATGTGATACAATAATCTATCTCGGCAACCGATTTCGAAAAAGGATGATCCGATGAAAGTCAAGAGACGCAACAGCAAACTTAAGAAGCAGAGAGTGAGCGGATTCCTGAAGAGAACGCGGACAAAGTCTGGCAGGAAGATTCTGAACGCGAGACGCCGCAAAGGCAAGAAACAGCTTGCCGCAATAAAGAGTCGCTGACGGTTGGGGGAGGAACGTCCCAACTGCCCGCTACCCTCACCCATCGCCCCGGCGGGCCGGAGCATGTTGCCCACGAGTTATTCTTTTCTCCGCAGCCTCTCGATTGGCTCCGTATTGCCCACGGTCCGAGAGAGGCCATCTCCGCCGGCCCAACGTCTGGAGAACAATGATGAAGCTTTTGAATGTGAAGTTTGAAGGCTTTCGTTCTCTGAGGGATGTCACATGGGAGCCCGGCGACCTCAACGTCTTGATCGGCCCCAACGCCGGGGGCAAGTCGAACCTGCTGCGCATCCTTGAATTGTTGAGCATCTCCGTTCAGCACGGTTTGAGCAAACACATTCAGAAGGAGGGGGGGATGGGGGCGCTGG
>JABMSA010000799.1 GCA_013202185.1 Planctomycetota bacterium | reverse complement strand
GTGCCAGGCACCGAAAAAGAGAGGAGTCACGAGCCAGATGTCACACCTGGAACAGGCAGTGTGCCCTGGCGTCCGTTGGCATTGACCTGAGGTCGGAAGAGGGCGGCGGCTGTCCTTCGGACAGCTTGGTCGAGCTGACGCTCGACAGGTTCTCCTGCGAAGCACTGCCCCTACGCGGATGGACGCCCTTCAGTTAATGCCATTGGTTCCACGCCCCGGCTGCCGCGTGTGTACACGGCCTTGAAGATTTCGTGGAGCGCGAGCGGATCAACTATCCCGGCACAGGAGGCGTCGTACTCGGGCTGGTGCATCAGGAAGGCGGAGTTCTGCAAGCCGCCGATGCCGCCGTGCGCGGCCATCTGCTCCTCGAAGTTCACTATGTGGCTGAGGTGGTCGGCGCCGAGCACTACGATGTCGCCCGAGTTTGTCATGTCCATCAGCCGGCGCAGGCCGCGAAAGGCGAGGGGCTCCGGATCAATGCGCGGCAGCGGGTCGCCGCATACCAGGCGGGGCTGCGCCTGGGTATCGACGTTTGCCGAGCCTTCGCTCGATCGAACGATGACCTTGTCGCCCGACCTGGTGACCACCACACCGATGCCGCCGTGGCTGAGGAGCCCATTGATAAGCTCGGGATATCGGCTCTCGATCTCTTCTTCGTGCACGCGCTCGGGCGACGGGAGGTAGATGTGGGCCAGCGGCCCCGATACGCAAACGACAACGTCGTCGCCGTCGGAGCGCGATTCCTGGTCCTTCTCAACGCGCCTTTGCAGCACGCGCCGGAACACGCCGACGATGAACCGGAGGCCGCGCATCAGTTCGCGCTCGTAGTTCTCCAGCCGGAGCGCGAGGATGTGGGCATAGGTAACCTGCGACTCGCCCGGAGGCTCGTGCTGGTGAGCCGTGACTGTGTTGTTTGCCAGTTGCGACACGAATTGGGCGAGCGTTTGCCCGTAGAGAAAGAAGAAGGGCATCGAGTTGGCGGTGCCGTGGTCGGAGAATACGAAGACGTCGTACTCGCGGAGGATGTTGCGCCGTGCCAGCCTCACGATGCGCCTGATGCGGCGATCGATGGTCTTCAGCGAGCTGAGCGCCGATTTCGACAGCGGCCCGCGCTGGTGTGCGAGTTCGTCGTAGGCCATGTACGACACGTATATCGAGGGGGAGCCCCGGGCGATGTCGGTCATTGCGCCTACGGTTATCAGTTCTCTCACCCATACGTTCATCAGGATCCTGTATAGCGGAAAAAGATACTCGCTACGCTGGATCAGCCTGTGCCTTATGAAGTGGGCCCAGTCGTTAAGCTCGATTGCGAATTCCCTGACGGTATAATAAACCGTGCGGAACACGGTGATGATGTTTATGAGGGCGAGCACCAGGAGCTGCAGTCCGCGGAGTCTTCTTGCTATGTTGAGCTGCGTGAATGCCCCGAACGTCGCCACGGCGGTGTCGGCTTCGCCGCTGAACATGTTCGAGTAGCTGCTGCCGCCCTTGAGCACCCCCTCGAAGCGCGCGTCGAGCCGCTCCTGCACGAGGCCCGCGCTGAGCGGATTCTTGAAATTCACGTGGAGGTCGGTGTCCTTTTCGTACCACCGAAAGCCGGGGATGTTGTCGTTGTTGCCGTAGAGCAGCGCGGCCTGAACCGACGGCGTGTTGCTTGGCACGCCGCTGTACCACTTCTGCAGGTGAAGATTCTCCTGGCGGAGTTCCTTTTGCAGGAAAGGCATTCGGCCGGCATCGATGGCTTCGCGGAGGGTCTCGTAGGGAAGCGCGTCGAGCTGGATCAGCAGCAGGCCGCGTTCGGACAGGTCGGAGTGTGCGCCCCCCCTGCCGATCAGCTTGGCGATCAGCATGTACTTCTTGCGATAAAAGCCGTCGCGCCGGCGTCGGAGCCACTCGTGTGTTTTCGCGAAGAATTCACTCATGCCTGCGCCATGCCACACTCAGCTTTCGGCACCAATTCCCTTCTTTTCGCCAGAAGCGCAGTCGGCCGGTGGCTGCGCATTATCACTACATTCTACACTCTCAATTGCGTATTTGGAAGCATTTTCGGCGTGGTTCTATCGCCAGGGATGTGCTTGCGAATCTTGGTTCAAGCTATCGTCTCGACATCAGAAT
>JABMSA010000798.1 GCA_013202185.1 Planctomycetota bacterium | reverse complement strand
CTTGGCGAGGCCGGGCACGCCAACGAGGAGGCAGTGCCCGCGACAGAATATCGCGATGAGTACTTCCTCGAGCACGTGCTCCTGGCCGACGATGGCCTTCGCGATCTCGGCACGAAGCTGCTGATAGCTCGTGTTCAGCTTGTTTACCGCCTCGAGGTCGCCTTTTGTCGGTTCTTCACTCATAGCCGAATCTCCCGCGTGAACAATTGAAAGCGAGAATGATTATAACACGGCAGCGCGGCGCTGCTAAGAACAATAATGTAAAAACGTGTAAAGAAAGCGCTTACCGGCCGTTGTTCAGCCACACGGTCATCTCGCCGGGGCCGCGGTTTGCCCAGGTGCAATAGGGCACGGCCACCATCTTCCTGGTAACCGCCCCGCTTCCCGACGCCTTGCGATACAGGACGTTGTCCCACCCGGAGAGGTCGGGTGCTTCGGCAAGCGCCTCGAGCACCACCACGCCGCCGAGCAGGTCCTCGCGGAATGACGCCTTCACTTCAGCGGCAGCAGGCAGCGCCAGTTGGAACAGCTCGCCGCCGTTGTCGGCCTCCTCGAGGCAATAGACAATCGGGCCACGCCGCAGGGCGACCTTGCCGTAATCCGCCTCCACTTGCGGGCACGCCTCCACCCGGACCACGGGCATCTGCATCGAGAAGCGCGCCGTATCGCCCGGGCCCCACGTCCGACGGATGCTCACCCGATCGCAGGCGCCTGTCGGCTCGGCGTCTTGCCCGTTGACGGCAACCGCTGCTTCTTCGCACCAACCCGGCACCCGCAAAAGCAGCTCAAACTCGATCGGTGAGTCCACATCGATTCTGAACTCCACGTCGCCGCCCCACGGATAGTCTGTTTCCTGCGTGATGGTAACATCAGCGCCGTTGATCTTCAGCGTTGCCGTGCTGCCGGCGTAGAGGCCCGCGAACACCACGTCGTTCTTCTGCGCGTACAGGTATCCGCCCAGGGAGGCGAGCAGGCGGGCGATGTTCGGAGGGCAACATGCGCAACCGAACCACTCCTGCCTTTCGTGGGCGCCGCGGCTGCGCAGCGGATTCACATAGAAGAACGATTTGCCGTCCAGCCCGATGCCCGACAGCGCGCCATTGTAAAGGGCCAGCTCCATAACGTCGGCAAACTGGGAGCGGCCGATGAGCAGGAGCATCCTGTGATTCCAGAACACGCTGCCGATGGCGGCGCAGGTTTCGGCGTAGGCGGTGTCGTTGGGCAGGTCGTAGTCCTGGGTGAAGCGTTCCCCGGAGGATGTCGACCCAATTCCGCCGGTGATGTACATGCGCCTGGAAGTCATGTTCCGCCATAGCTTCTCGAGGGCATCAAGCAGGGACTTGTCGCCGGTTTCCGCGCACACGTCGGCCATCCCACTGTAGAGGTACATTGCTCGCACGGCGTGGCCGACTACTTCGGTCTGCTCGCGCACCGGGACGTGGGCCTGGCAATAGATGGGATCGTACTTGTCGTCCCCTGACCGCAATGCTTCCTGCACGAAGGTATTCGGCTCTTGGCCGCGCACGTCGATGAAGAACTGTGCGAGGTCGAAGTAGCGTCGCTCGCCGGTCGCGCGATAGAGCTTTACGAGTGCGAGTTCGATCTCTTCGTGCCCGGGTGCGCCGCGCCGCTTGCCCGGGCCGAACACGCTGCCGATATGGTCGGCCAGCCTGCATGCCACGTCGAGAAGGCTGCGCTTGCCCGTAGCCTGGTTATGGGCTACGGCGGCTTCCATGAAGTGCCCGGCGCAGTAAAGCTCGTGCATTGCCACCAGGCCGGTCCACTTCTTGTCCGGCTCTTTCAGCGTGTAGTAGGTGTTGAGGTAGCCGTCGGCTTCCTGTGCGGCGGCGATTACGCCGGTTATTTCATCCAGCTTCGCCTCGAGCTTGCCGTCGGGATGCGTGGCAAGAGAATACGACGCGGCTTCGATCCACTTGTAGACGTCGGAATCGTTGAAGTAGATGCCCTCGAACTCGCCGCACTTGATACCGGCGGCCCTGCGAAAGTTGTCTATCCGCCCGGTCTTCTCCATTTGCTCGAGTTCGTACGGAATGGTGACCGTGCGGTTCGTGTCCATCCGCGTCGACCAGAAGCCATCGTGAATTCTCACAGCCTTCAGTGGCACGGGGGCGAAGTTGCTGAATCCGTGCATGTCTGCCATTGTCGACTTTTCCATTACAATTCTCCGTGTGCCTTGAGGATCTGCTCCACATCTTGCTTGAGGCCCGGGTCGAACCCGAGAAACCTGTCGAGAATACCCGGAAGGAGTTCCTTGCGATGCGCCTCGAAGCGCATGCTTATCACCGGTTCGGTCACCGACACCCTCGCGAGCGCCCATCCGTTGTCGTATTGCACGCGCACGCCGTCGAGGCGGCTGACTTCGCCGTCGCCGTGCGCGTTGGCTGCGATTGCGTCGACCAACCGCCGCGCATCAGCATTCGACCGGGGCAGGCGCACCACGGCGGTCGAATAGTAGTGCGGCACGTCGGCGGCAAGCTCGGAAAGCGCTCGGCCGGTGTCCTGCAGGAGCTGCCCCATCATGATGACCGAAAACAGCCCGTCGTCGCCGCCGTCCAGCCGGCGGTAGAAAAAGTGGCCGCTGATTTCGACGCCGAAGAGCGCGTCTTCGTCGATCATTCGTCGTTTCATGAAAGCGTGCCCGGCCTTCTCCATCAGTGCGGTTCCGCCCGCGGCCGTGACGGCATCGGCCAGGGCCTGAGAACAATTGACTTCGTGAACGACCTTCTCCGCGGGGGCGGCTTCGAGCAGCCGGCGCGCGATGATCGCCCCGGCCACGTCGCTGTGAATAGGCGAGCCCTCTTCGTCAACAAAGACCACGCGGTCGCCGTCGGCATCGAAAGCGGCCCCGAAGCTGCAGCCGCTCTCGACAACTGTCCGGCGCAGCTCTGCGATGTTCGCCGGCAGGGGATTGGGATTCCGCACGGCGAGATCGGGGTCGACCTCACAGAAAATCGGCACGACGTCGAGACCCGTGCGCCGCAGCGCTCGCGGAGCGATTTCGCTCCAGCAGCCGCCGCCGGCGTCGATTGCCATCCTCGAGGATAAGCCCCCGGGAAACTGCTCGGCCAGCCATGCTTCGTATTCGCCGACAATGTTGCGGCAGTCCACGTCGCCCGGGCCGACGACGAACTTCCCGCGCTCGACCGTCTTGCGCAGCTCTTCGATTTGCTCGACACTGACGGGGGTACGCGAGAAGCAGAGCTTGAGCCCGTTGAACTCCGGCGGATTGTGCGACGCGGTCACGAATGCGCAACCGTCGCCGGGTACATTCTTGAAAGCAAAGTAAAAGACCGGGGTGGGAAGGATGCCAACGTCCGTAACGTGCGCGCCGGACTGCACCATAGCGTCGATGAGGGCGGCCTTGAGCGCGGCTGTGCTGCGGCGTACGTCGCCGCCGACAACGATCTTGGGCATATCGATCGACCGCCGCATGATGCTCGCGATGCCGCGCCCGATGTCGGCCATCGCCGGCTCGTCGAGCTCGGCGCCATACACGCCGCGAATATCGCAGGATTTGAATATCGACATTTCCAGCGTCCGGCTGAAGAGATAATTGCTCAAGTGCCCCCGTCGTCGGGGCACAGGGGCAGGCTATCAGTATAGCGGAGGGCGCGAGTTTGTCAATGTGAATCCGGTTTTCGGGTGGGCCGGGTGTGATTCAATGTTG
>JABMSA010000797.1 GCA_013202185.1 Planctomycetota bacterium | reverse complement strand
GGCCGCGTAGCGCGTAAGTGGTTGAGTGGTAATGGTTTACGGAGACGTTTTATATGCAGGAATAATAAGGGCGTATAAAGCGCAACCTGATGAGTCAAGGATTGGGCCGGAGATCGGCCGCATGAGGGTTCCCGCACACGCTCTGAGTTTACCACATACGGCGGAAGAGCGCTCCCGTGCAGCTCTCGTCGCCGTCGATCAGAAGGCGGCGGTGATTGCTCGGTCGCTGGCGAGGATGTCGATGACGGTGGTGTCGGCGACGGTGGTGTCGGTGACGGTGGTGTCGCCGTTTTTCGCGGTGGTCCGGCTGGTCTCGCTGACCCATTCGACGAGAGCGGCTGCAACGTCGGGCTCGAACTGTTGTCCCGACTCTTGGGTGAGGATGGCCACGGCGTCGGCCACTGATCGTGCTTTCTGGTAGCATCTGTCGGAGGTTATGGCGTCGAATGCGTCGGCCACGGCCAGCACCTGTGCGCCGAGTGGAATCATGTGTCCGGCGATGCCGTCGGGGTATCCTCCTCCGGCGCATCGCTCGTGGTGGTGTCGGACGATGGGCACTTCGCGGTCGAGGAACCTCAATTGTGCGAGTATCCTGACTCCGATGAGCACGTGCTGTTCCATGATCCTGCGCTCGTCGGACGTCAGCGTTCCGGATTTGTTGAGTATGGCGTCGGGCAGCCCGATCTTGCCGATGTCGTGGACCATCGCGGCCCGGCGGATGATTTGTATTTCCTCGGTTCCCAGGCCCATTGTCCTTGCGATGCCAACGGCATAGCTTGTGACGTTTTCGGAGTGGCTTTTGGTGTAGTAGTCTCGCGCCTCGAGCGCCTGTGTGAGGCTCTGGATGCTCTCGACGAAAGTTTGCCTTGTTTCGCGCGAGATTTCGTGGAGGCGCTCCTGGAAGTCCTTGATGGCATGTTTCTTGAGTAGGGCTTCGGCCCTCTGATCGCCGGGTATCTGGTCGCAGGTTATCACGCAGTCTCTGCCGGCCTGCTTGGCGGCGTAGAGTGCTTCGTCGGCCAGGCTTACGAGGCTTCCCGGTGAGCCGTCGGTGCGGGCATTGGTAGAGCTTATGCCCACGCTGAACGACCCGCGAACGGCTCGCTCGCCGTCGGAAATGCTTCGGTTGGCCATTCGATCGCGGATGCGCTCGGCAACTGTGAGTGCGTTTGCGGCGGCTGCGTTGGGCATGAGAACCATGAACTCATCGCCGGCGTAACGCGCCACCACGTCGTTGGACCTGGCTTCGAGGGCCAGCACTGCCGCGGCCTCGATGAGCACGAGGTCGCCGAACGCGTGGCCGTAGGTGTCGTTGATGGTCTTGAACAGGTCAATATCGAGCATGAGGAGTGCGAGGTCGGTGCCGTAACGCTTGGCCCGCTTGCACTCTTCGTCGAGCTTCTCGAGGAAGCGCCGCCGATTGCACAGGCCCGTCAGCTCGTCGGTGGTGGCCAGCGCCTTCAACTGCTGGTTGGCCTGCTCGAGACCCTCCTGTGCCTTGACGCGCTTGGTGATGTCTTCGTGCTGAACAACTGCGTTGACAACCCTGCCGGCGGTGTTCTTGATCGGGAAAATGGTGATGTTGAGGACGGGGCGCGCCGCCTTGTCGGTGTCTATCGTGTGGACCTTTGAAATGTCGTACTCGACGACAAAACGGGCGGTACGATCCTGTTTGAACACTTGGTCGACTTCTTCGTGGTGCCCCTGCTCCCTTATGATCGGATCCGAGAAGAGGTTGTAATTGTCCATCGCCGATGTCTTGGCCCCGATGCCGAAAAGCTCCCGGCAGGCGGGGTTCTGGTGAATGCAATCGCCTCTGGCATCGGTCACCAGCGTGGAGAAGGGGGTCTGGCCGATGATGCTTGCGAGCAGATTTTCCGAGACGTTGAGCGCCTCTTCGTCTTCTCGCTGCCTGAGCACGAATTTCGACACGAGCAGCCCGCCGATCAGGCAGGCAAACAGAAAGAACGTCCTGACGTAAAGCTCGTGAGGCGGTATGTCTAGAGCGAGAACATCGAGGAAAGACTTTTCCCCAGTGCGGAATACAAAGTGGCTCAGCAGGCTGTCGACGATCCAGAAGTGTATTCCCAGCAGCACCGACGTGGCAACGATGTATGTTTCGCCTCTTTGCCTCGAGCTTTTTTCGAGGATCAGTACCTTCTTGACAAGGCCGAAGCTCATTACGGCGTCGGCGAGCAGCAGCACGACGTATGCGTTGATGAGGTCCTTTGCGATGATGAAGTTCACTACGCGGCGGGGGACGAGTTCACCGGAGGCGGGGTCGGAAGCCCATACCCATCTGAGTATTGAATAGAGAAGTATTGAATTGACAACGCGGAATGGGATCTCGACGAGGTATGGGTTCCACCAACGCGATCCGGATCGTCTTTGCTTTTGTTCGCACCAGCCGTGCCATACAATCCAGAGGGTGAGAGGCGGCACCGAAAGGAGCGTATGAGGCTGGACGCCCCAGAGGAACCAGCCGTTTTGGCAGGCCATACCCAGCGTGGCCGAAATCAGCCCGTACTTCCACCCCCACGCCAGAGTCACGATCATTGGAAGAACAAGGCCGATCATGAAACTCGCGTGGTGGCCGCCTTGCAGGTCGACGTTTATCGGCCAGAAGTTCAGCGCAAAACCGGCCAGGCCGATGGCTATGCAAACAACAGTCTTGTAGGTGACTGTTTTGGTGGCTCGCGGAATCTCCCACATGTTCTATCTATTCCTGTCCGGGCCTCATCCAAAGGCGCACGGAAGGTGGTCGCGATGCAAATGTTGCCTCTTCCTGATGCGACGACCTTGCGACTGCTTGATTCGAGGTACAATTGAATTATCGTATGATTCCGCTCGTGAGGTTAGATGATTTCGAGGATGAGGGGCAAGCGGCGGCTCGATGCCCGCACACCACGGCCGCAAGCCGTAAGCAAAAGCGGGCCGAGAACGTTTGTTCCCGGCCCGCCTGGATTCTGCCGTGCGTTCACACGCTTTATTTGTTCACGCCTACGGGTTCTTCCTTGGCTGTCTTGAAGACGAGGTGGTCGTCCTTGCACTGCACGAGGATGGTATCACCCGACTTGAACTGCCCGCGCAGGAGTTCTTCGGAGAGCGGGTCTTCGATGAAGCGCTCGATGGCTCTGCGGATGGGCCGCGCGCCGAAGTCGGGGTCGAAACCGCGCTCGATGATGAACTCCTTGGCGGGGTTGCTGATCTTTACATCTATGTTGCGTTCGCGCAGGCGGTCGAGCACGTTTTTGAACTCGAGCACAACGATCTCTTTCATATCGTCCTTGGTGAGTTGCCTGAACACTATCGTATCGTCAAGACGGTTGAGGAATTCGGGCCTGAAGTGTCGTTCAACTTCCTTGATGAGCTGTTGCTTCATCTGCTCGTAGGTTTTCTCGGCGGTCCGCGGCACAAAGCCCAGGCTGCCCTGGCTCTTGATCATTGAAGCGCCGATGTTGGAGGTCATCAGGAGCACGCAGTTGCGAAAGTCTACGCGGCGGCCGAAGCTGTCGGTGAGGTGCCCTTCTTCCATTATCTGGAGGAGCATGTTGAACACATCCGGGTGCGCCTTTTCGATTTCGTCGAGAAGCAAAACGCAATATGGCCTGCGGCGAATCTTCTCGGTGAGCTGTCCGCCTTCTTCGTAACCGACGTATCCCGGCGGGGCGCCGATCAGCCTGGATACGTTGTGCTTTTCCATGTATTCCGACATGTCGATCTGCAGGAGTGCGTCTTCTTGGCCGAACATGAACTCGGCGAGTGCCCGGGCCAGGAGTGTTTTGCCCACGCCCGACGGGCCGAGGAAGAGGAAAGACGCTACCGGCCGGCGCGGGTCCTTGAGGCCCGATCTCGACCGCCGAATGGCACGGGCCACAGCCGTGATCGGCTCGTGCTGGCTCACGACGCGCTTGTGCAGCGTGTCTTCCATGTTCACCAGCCGCTCGGCCTCGGCGGTCTCGAGGCGGGTGAGCGGCACTCCGGTCATCTTCGAAACGACTTCGGCAATTACCTCTTCGTCTACGAGGCCCTCTCTCTCGCTGGATTGTTCGCGCCAGTGCGTTTGAACATCTTCCTTCCTGGATCGGAGCTTTTCGGCCTTGTCGCGTATGATCGCGGCGCGCTCGAAATCTTGGCTTACCACGGCCGATTCCTTTTCTTCGTTGAGCATCTGGAGGTCGTCTTCGATCTCCTTGAGGTCCGGCGGCTTTGTGGTTGCGTTCATTCTGACACGTGCGCCGGCTTCGTCGAGGACGTCGATGGCCTTGTCGGGCAGGAATCTGCCGGTTATGTAGCGGTTGGATAGCTCAACGCAGCTTTCGAGGGCGGCGTCGGTGTATTGCACTCGATGGTGCGATTCGTAGCGATCGCGCAGGCCCTTGAGTATTGCGAGCGTCTCCGGGCAATTGGGCGGATGCACCATGATAGTCTGGAATCTCCGCTCGAGCGCGCTGTCTTTCTCGATATATTTGCGGTATTCGTCGAGGGTGGTGGCGCCGATGCATTGTATTTCGCCTCGGCTGAGTGCCGGCTTCAAGACGTTTGAGGCGTCGATTGCGCCTTCGGCGCCGCCGGCGCCCACGAGCGTGTGGAGCTCGTCGATGAAGAGGATTATGTTTTTCGCTCGGCGCACCTCGTTCATGACGGCCTTTATTCGCTCTTCGAATTGCCCCCGGTACTTGGTGCCTGCAACCATCATTGCCAGGTCCAAAACGACGATCCTGCGATCGAGGAGCAGCTCGGGTACGTTGTTGTCTATCACCGATTGCGCAAAACCTTCGACTATGGCGGTTTTGCCTACGCCGGCCTCGCCCAGCAAAACGGGGTTGTTCTTGGTGCGGCGGCTGAGCACCTGCGTGAGGCGCTCGATCTCGTCTTTCCGACCGATCACGGGGTCCAGCTTGTCTTCCCTTGCCAGGTCGGTGAGGTCGCGCCCGAAGTTGTCGAGAGCGGGCGTGTCGGACTTCGCCTTTTTCGCCGCTGCCTTTGGCTCGCCGCTGGGGAATTCGGTTCCGAGGAACTCGAGCACTTCTTCGCGAACGGCTTCGAGCTTGAGGCCCATGTTCGTGAGCACCTTGGCCGCGAGGCCCTCGTTTTCGCGCAGCAGCCCAAGCAGCAGGTGCTCGGTTCCGACGTAGTTGTGGCCTATGTTGCGGGCTTCCTCCATCGAGAGGTCGAGCACCTTTTTTGCCCTGGGAGTGAATGGAGGCTGCTGCTGGCCGGCCGTAGCGGCCACCGAGCCTGTCTGAACCAGCTTCTCCACTTCTACGCGGATTTTCTTCAGATCTACGCCGAGGCTCTTGAGGACGTGTGCGGCTACGCCGGTGCCCTCCTTCACCAGGCCCAGCAGTACGTGTTCGGTCCCGATGTACTCGTGCCCGAAACGCCGCGCCTCTTCTCTGGCGTGGATCATCACTTTTCTGGCTCGTTCTGTGAACTTGTCATGCATCTGTTGAGTTCCCCCGTTACCTCTTGGGGCCTGGCCCTTCCGGGGACGCAGCCGAGGCCCGAAAGCGGTTGAAACCGGTACTGCTATTGCGATTCATCGTCGAGGCTCTTTCTGATGAAACTTGCTCCGGCGCTTTGTCTTTCATCAGTTGCCAACTCCGTTTCTTCTATCTTTTTGCAGGTGAGCGGGCGGCTCTCCGATGGGAGGCCGACTCACGCATCCAGAAATTTCAATACTTCTTTGCGGACGGTCTCGAGCGTGACGCCCATGTTCGTGAGCACCTTGGCCGCGAGGCCCTCGTTTTCGCGCAGCAGCCCAAGCAGCAGGTGCTCGGTTCCGACGTAGTTGTGGCCTATGTTGCGG
>JABMSA010000796.1 GCA_013202185.1 Planctomycetota bacterium | reverse complement strand
GGGCCCAATGGCATTAAGATAAGGGCTGAAGAGGGCAGGCGATTCGCTCAACGTCTCGCTCAGCACTGCCCCTACACGGATCGAAGCCCTTGTCTTGGTGTCATTGAGGGATCGGGCCTGCGTTCCGAGGGAGGCGGGGGCCTACACGCTTGGCTTCATCTTGAGCTTGAGGAGCATGAGTGCGCGACTGCGTATTTGTGATATTCTTGACTCGGAGACGCCGAAGAGTTCGCCGATCTGCTTGAGGAGCATGTCTTCGTAGTAGTAGAGCGTGATGACGAGGCGCTCCTGCTCGGGCAGGCTCTGGATGGCTGTGGCGAGGGCTTCTTTCTTCTCCTGGGTCTCTATCGACTGCGACGGGCTGATGCTTCGGGGGTCGGGGATGACGTCGACCATCCGGAAGGATTCGCCGGGATCCGACGAGTTTCGCTGGTCGTAGAGTGACGTTATCGACGCGATGCTCTCGACTTCGGCGATTGCGTTGTTGACGTCGTCTTCATTGAGATTGAGGGCTTCGGCCAGCTCGGCGGCGGTCGGGGCGTAGTCGTTGTCGGCAATCAGTGCGGCCCTGGCTTCTCTGATCTGTCGGGCTTTTTTCCGCAGTGAGCGGGGCACGAAGTCGCGTGCTCGCAGCTCATCTATAACGGCGCCGCGAATGCGGAGCACGGCGTAGGTTTCGAACTTTGCATCTTCGCGGGGGTTGTAGCGCTCGATGGCGTCGACCATTCCATACACGCCGGCCTCGAGCAGGTCCTCGCGGTCCAGGTGCGGCGGAAGCTGGGTTGCCAGCCGGTTCACAACGTGTCGGACCAGCGGCATGCAGTTCAGGATCAGTTGTTCTTTGGCATCGGGCCCGCCGCCTTGGCGGTAGGCCTGCCATATTGATTTCAGTGTCTGTGTCTGTTGCATTTTCTTCTCCGGTTTCCTCTCTCCGTCCGAGTCGGGGTCGTTTGGGCTCGGCTGTTTTTCGGTCGCTTTGCGCGCTTGCCTTCCGGTGGGCCGGCAGCCCGTGCGGGGCCGGCCGGGGTGCTACCGTGGCTTTTCGCGTCGGAATCGCCGGCGATTCTTTGTGCGGCGTTTGGTCGGCAGCAAATCATCGGCGGCGTTTGCGCAGTCGCTCCTTCGAAGGGCGGCCAGCAGCACTGCCGCCTCGAGTTCGCTCACGTTGCCCGGCCAGTCGTATTCTTCCAGTTCATCCCAGCCCAGCTCGGGTTTTGCCATGCCGTGGCGCTGCATAAGTTCGTTGGCCAGCAGGTGGACGTCGCCGGTGCGCTCGCGCAGCGGCGGCAGGAATATCTGGGAGGCGTTGAGCCGGAAGAAGAGGTCTTCGCGGAAGTGCCCGCGCTCGACTTGCTCGAATGGGTCGTCGCTCGATGAGCTTATCACTCGCGGCCGGGCTTTGCCGTCGAGCATCCTGAGAAGTTTTGCCTGGGCGTCGGGGCTGATGTGCGTTATCTCGTCGAGGAACACCGTGCCGCCCGCCGAGAGAGCGGCAAAGCTTTCGCCGGCGGCGCCGAAGAGCCTGCCGATCGATTCTTCTTCCGGCAGGGTGCAGTCGATGCGAATGAACGGGCACGATTTTCCCGGGCCGGCGTTGTGGATCAGCCGTGCGATCCTGGCCTTTTCGGTGCCTTTCTCGCCCAGGATCAACACCGATGAATCGGTGGCGGCTACCTTGTTTACCTGGCGCAGAATCTGGATCATGCGCGGGTCGCGGGTGATCACCTTTGGCTCGCCTGCGGCTTGCTCCAGTTCCGCCAGCAGGTAGCGCTTTTGTTCGAGGAGCGCCTGCTGCTCCTCGAGGCGCCGCAGCATCAGTCGCACGGCCTCTTCCGAGAACGGCTCGGTGAGGTAGTCCCACGCGCCCGTCGACAGCATTGCCACGTAGCTTTCGATCTTTCCGGATTGCACCGTCAGCACGAGGGGCAGGTCGGGCGCCACTTCGCGGAATTTCGCGAGGAACTCATCGTCCCAGATGTCGATCGAGCCGGTTTCGACGATTGCCGCATCGCAGCCTTCTGTCACGGTGTTGAGAAGTTCGAAGCCGTCGTCGGCGAGGGTTATGTCGCAGCCCTGGGCGGAGAAGATGGCCGCCAGCTCCTGCCGCTTCGTCGGGTTATTATTGATTATGGCTACTTTCCGAATCACCACAGGTTCCTTTCAAGTTCCAACTGCCACTCTCCCGTCAGTCTTGACTTTGGGCATCCGGTCGGTTTCCAGATGCTCCTGAAGCTTCCTGAAATCCGTCATTCTTGGCGCCGGCGTCGACGCATTCATGATCAGCAGCCTCGAGCCGATTCTATCGAGAGCCGCCGCCGCCTCTCGGAGGGCGTCCATCGCATCGTCCGCCATCGCCTCCACGGAGGAGAGGTCGACAATCACGTGGCCGCGTGTTTCGACCACCCCTGCAAGGGCGGATCTGAGCAGGTCCACCGGGGGCCCCTCGAGAATGCCCTCCGCTTTCACAACCGTCTTGCCGATCAGGGGCTTGGTGCTGTTCATCACGTCCATCCTTTCACGTCTGTCGAGTCAGCAATCGGCGTGCCATTGTCGGTGCCGGGCGCCGCAACGCACCTGCAACCGCTTTTTGGGCCGTCAGACCGGCCGAAATCGCCCTGTGGTATTTTCCGGCCGTCACCCGTGTTGCACACGTTGCAAGTAGCTGAGCCTCGGCAGCCTTCCTCACAGGCCGCGTAAGTGGTTGTTGCTCCGGCGCTTAGCCCTAGTGCTACATTTTGTGTGGATGGCTCTACATCCCTGGTGGCAAAAGGCCGTGCATACGCCGCAAACTTGACAGCCGTTGTCATGCGCCGATCTCCGCAAGGACGCGGTCGTCCGACATTGTCACGGTGTCGTCATCGACGCCGATTCCATCGACGATTCCCAACTCCTCGACGAGCGGGAAGTCGGACAACACGGTGATGCCTTCGGCAGAAAGCATAGGTTTCACAAAGATATTGCCGGCATTCGCGTAGCACCTCTTGCAAATGCGATGGCAGCGATCCGTCCAGAAAAGTTGGCCGCACCGCAGGCACGGCAGCTTCTTTTTCGCGAGGTTTTCAATTCGGATGCTCACTCGAAAATCTCCTGAGTCGTGTTTCGATCCTCCCTGTCTCACGTCTACGCATTGGAACCTTGTGCAAAAACCATGCCGGAGAAACAGGGAACTGCCCATCGCGGTTTCTGCCTTGGCTCTCTTGTGTCTTCAATTGCCACTTGACACGAAAGGCGGCGAGCAGTAGAATGTCTGCGTCCGGCGAATGGGCAACTGGTCCTTGAAACGGCCGGCTCGGCTGCCTTCTGCGCGGCACGAGAAGGGGCCAGGGTGCTTCTCGTGGAGGCGACGGGCTGCCTGGGCGGAATGGGAACGTCGGGGTTGGTGTGAAACTGGTCGGCGTTGTCGGATGGAACCAACATCGTCATCGGCGGCCTGATGCTCGAGATCGTCGAGAAGACGCATCGACGCGGTCATCTTCCTCCGGGCGCCTTACCACGGGCGTGGGCAACGCGGTATCACGCGTCGACGGGATTCGAGGCGGAAGGACTGAAGGTGTTGTTGGACGACCTCTGCGCGGAAGCGGGCGTGGCTGCGGTGCAGTCCATTCGCACCGTGGCGCCGGCTTTCGGTCTGGATACGGATGAGCTGGTATCGACGCTCAGGCGCTGCGGAGCCTATCTGCCGGGGAGGACGAGCCCTTGAGGCGGGCGTCGCCGTTGGAATGATTGCTTCGGATTTTGTGGGAGGAGAACTTTTTGCAGAAAGTTCTCCCCCGCATCCCCCTGTCAAGAAATCTTGCGCTTTGGGATTGAGGCGAGTTCGGCCGGCTCACTCGTAGCGGATGTGTTTCTTGGCCGCCTGGGCCTTGAGGGCGTCGACTACCTGCTGGTCGAAACCGCTCCTGGCTCCCTTATCCTCGGCGAGCTTCTGCTTGATGAAGTCGTTGCGCTTTGTCGAGATCTCCTGAATCTGCTTGCTGACCGTGTCGCGGGCGGCCTGTTTCTCGGCGATGTACTCCGCCTGCTCCTCCGCCGTCATCTTCTGCATGTTCTCGGGCAGCATCTTCTTCTCGACGTCCTCGAGCTTCATGTCTTTTTTTCGCAGCTCATCCAGGAG
>JABMSA010000795.1 GCA_013202185.1 Planctomycetota bacterium | reverse complement strand
CTTACGGTGCCTGACACCGTAAGGAATCCGAGCGCGCCGCGTTTCAGGCCAATCCTTACGGTGCCTGACACCGTAAGGAATCCGAGCGCGCCGCGTTTCGGGCCAATCCTTACGGTGCCTGACACCGTAAGGAATCCGAGCGCGCCACGTTTCGGGCCAATCCTTACGGTGCCTGACACCGTAAGGAATCCGAGCGCGCCGCGTTTCAGGCCAATCCTTACGGTGCCTGACACCGTAAGGAATCCGAGCGCGCCGCGTTTCAAGCCGATCCTTACGGTGCCTGACACCGTAAGGAATCCGAGCGCGCCGCGTTTCAAGCCAATCCTTACGGTGCCTGACACCGTAAGGAATCCGAGCCCGACACGAGGCCGGCGAACCTGCCCGGAGGACAGGCCGCGCTTCCAGATCATATCCATCTCCGCACACATCGCCGCATCTTTTCCGTTGAACCTCGAGGCCAGTGGTGCTATCATGGTTTTGTGTCGGGGCTCACGTCGCCCCGGCGGCCACAGAAGAACCGGATGGGCAACCGAGTGCGCATCGGAGCGGTCGAATACCTCAACACCAAACCCCTCATACGGGGCCTCGAACAACACCTGCCCGACGGCGGACTGGTACTCGACAGGCCCTCCGCCCTCGCCGACATGCTCCGCGCCGGAAAACTCGACGTAGCGCTCATCCCCTCCATAGAATACCTCCGGAATCCCGGCTACCAGATGATTCCCGACACCTGCATAGCGTCGCGCGGGCAAGTAATGAGCGTGATCCTCATCTGCCGCCGGCCGGCCGCACACATCGCGAAGGTTGCCCTCGACACCTCGTCGCGCTCGTCGGTCGCGCTGTGCCGAATCATCCTCTCAAGAACCTGCACCGCCGCGCCGGAATTCGTCAATTGGTCGACCGACACGCCGCTGGAGGAAGTCGACGCCGACGCCATCCTGGTCATCGGCGACAAAGCGATGAGGCTGCGGTCGGACCACGAGCACATTATGGATCTCGGCGAAGAGTGGCAGCGGCTTACTGGATTGCCGTTTGTGTATGCCGTGTGGGCCGGTCGCCACATCACGCCGCAGGCCCGGGCCATGCTCCGCCGTGCAAAGGAAGAAGGCACGCAACATCTCGCCGAAATTGCCTCGCAAGAGAGCGAGCGGCTGGGCATACCACCTGGCGTTTGCCTCGATTACATCACGAACCGAATTCGCTACGACTTCGGCCCGGCCGAGCAGGAGGGCCTCGGGCTGTTCCGGCGCTATGCCGCCGAGAAGGGCCTCTGCCCCGGCGCCGACGAGCGCGAAGACCTGGCCTTGAAGCAGAACTGACGGGCGCCTATGGCAGCGCACAACATAACACAGATCCTCGACCGTTCGCTCGACGGCGGGCGCGTATCGCCGCAGGAAGCGGCCGCGCTCCTCGAGTGCAACGACCTGCCGGCGCTCGCCGACGCCGCCGATGCGGCGCGAATGCGCTTGCATGGCCGCACCACCACCTACGTGATTGACCGCAACATCAACTACACCAACGTATGCTGCTCGCGCTGCCGATTTTGCGCGTTTTACCGGCACGAAGGCTCGCCATCGGCATACGTTCTTTCGCACGACGAACTCGCCCGAAAGATAGAAGAAACACTCGCGCTCGGCGGCACCCGTATTCTGCTGCAAGGCGGACTGCACCCCACGAAAAAACTCGATTTCTACACGGATATGCTCCGCCGGATCAAGTGTCGGTACCACATACGAGTGCATGGGTTCTCGCCGCCGGAAATTATTCATTTTGCAGGGCTAGCCTCGCTGGACGCGGCCGAAGTGCTGCGGCGATTGATCGATGCCGGGCTCGATTCGCTGCCCGGCGGCGGCGCGGAAATCCTCGACGACGAGATCCGCCGGAACGTGAGCCCGGGCAAGTGCACGGCCGACGAATGGATAAGCGTGATGCGGGCGGCGCACGATCTCGGCCTGCCAACAACGGCTACGATGGTGATCGGCCTGGGCGAAAAGACGCGCCACAGGATCAACCACCTGGCGCGAATTCGCGACCTCCAGGACCGCACGGGCGGATTCACCAACTTCATTCCGTGGACGTTTCAACCGACTAACACAAAGCTGGGCGGCCGCCCGCCTGGCGGATTCGAATACCTCAGAATGCTGGCGGTCTCAAGGATCTTCCTCGACAACATTCCGACGGTTCAGGCGTCGTGGGTTACGCAAGGAAAGGCGGTGGCGCAGGCGGCGCTGCGGTTCGGCGCCAACGACTTCGGCAGCACTATGATCGAGGAAAACGTCGTGCGGGCGGCGGGCGTGACCTACCGCATTAGCCTCGAGGAAATCCTCGAAGCCATCCGCACCGCCGGCTTCGAGCCGCGGCAGCGCGCAGGATAACAAAGAAAGCGGTCGAAAACATGAGGAGGGTTGTAATTGCGAAGGTGGCGCTCTGGGGAAACTTTTTGGAAAAAGTTCTCCCCAGACCCCTTCAAAAACTTTTTGGTCCTTTCGGAACCAGGAACAATGCTTGGCATAATCGGCGGTAGCAGAGCTTACGATCTGATGGCGCGCGGAGTGCTGCGCGGCGAGGGGCTGGGCCCGGCGGCCACGCCCTACGGAAAGTCGCAGCCGCTCTATCGCCTCACCCTCGGCGGGCGGCAGGTGCTGTTCCTTTCGCGGCACGGCGAGAAAGACTACAGCACGTCGGCGCCGTTTGTCAATTATCGCGCCAACATCTACGCCCTCAAGGAATCCGGCGTGCGCGGCATCGTTGCGTGGTCGGGGCCGGGCGCGATCAATCCTCGCCTGCGCGTAGGCCAATACGTGCTGCCCGACGACATCATTGATCAGACCCGCCGCAGGCCTTCGACGTTCTTCGAGGGCGCGGGCTGGGGGTTTATCCGACAGAGCCCCGTGTTTTGCCCCACTCTCACCGCCGGCCTTGCAGGGGCCCTCACCGATCTCGGGCTCGAGTTCGCGCCGCAGGCCACCTACGTGTGCACCGAAGGACCCAGGCTTGAAACTCGCGCCGAAATTAAAATGTTTGCCATGTGGGGCGGCGACCTTGTAGGAATGACGCTCTGCCCGGAAGCCTTCCTCGCACGCGAACTCGAGATGTGCTATGCCGCTATATGCTACGTCACCAACTTCGCGGAAGGCGTGAAAGAAAGGCCCAATCAACCCGAAAAACTCTTCGGGGGGATGGCAACCGACGACGAACTCCGGGCACAGGAACAGGCCGTCAACAGATTTCCCGAGATAATCGAGAAGTTCTGTTCGCGGTACGACGCGCTGCCCGTGCAGTGCAACTGCGAAAGCTCGATGCTGCGGCTGAGAAAAAGCGGCCGCGTCGGCGACGACTGGCACACGTGGATAAGGTATGATACTCAAGGCTGAAACCATCTGGCCCGGCCGCGGGAGAGTCATTCAGGACGGCGGCATCAAGATAGAAGAAGGCACGATCACCGAGATTGCGCCGTTCAAGGACATCACCCGCGGCAGGGAGCGCGTGCAGGATCTCGGCAAAGCAATCCTGCTGCCGGCGTTCATCAACGCGCACACGCACCTCGACCTCAGCCACATGAAAGGCAAGACGGGAAAAGGAAGCCGCTTCGAACAGTGGCTCAAGAGCGTGGCAAAGGCCCGCGCGATGATGCTGCTCGAGTCCCGGAGCATCCGCAGGGGGATAAGCGAGGTGATCGCCGGGGGCGCCACGGCAGTGGGCGATATTTCCGTGTCGCGAAAGTCCGCAGCACTCGCCTACAAGCACGGCCTCGTCGACAGCGTTGTTTTCTGCGAAGTGCTGGGCTTCGACCCCGCCGACGCCCAACGAAAGCTCGACCGCCTCAGAGCCAGGTTCGAAGACACGGGCGGAAAGAAACACGTGAGGCTCGGCATATCGCCGCATGCCACCTACAGCGTTTCCGCCGAACTGTTTCGCGGCTGCGCGCGCCTCGCCAAGCAGCTCGACCTGCCGATGGCGATCCACGCCGCAGAATCGCCCAGCGAGGTCGAGTTCCTCGCGACCGGAACCGGCAAGCTGCGCGAGCTGCTCGATTCGGTCGGCATGATTCCGAAAAACTGGCAGCCGCCCGGCAAGCGCCCGATCCATTACCTCGACGAACTCGGCGTGCTCAAGCGCAGCCCGCTGCTGATACACTGCTACCAGGTCGACGAGTCGGAGGCGGCCGTCATCGAGAGCCGAGGGTGTTCGGTTGCATACTGCCCGCGCAGCAACGCGTTCTTCCGCCGGCCCACCGATTCGCTGCAGCTTCTGCTGCACGCCGGCGTAAACGTGGCCCTCGGCACCGACAGCCTGGCGAGCAACGACTCGCTGAGCATGCTCGACGAGATGCGCTTTGTCAAGCAGCGCCACCCCGAGCTGGATTGGGAAACAGTGCTCGAGATGGCCACGGTCAACGCCGCGCAAGCGCTCGGCATTCGACAGGGCGGCGCGCTCAAGGCAGGGCTGCCCGCCGACATCGTCGCGATCAAGCCCGCAAGCGCGCCGGCGCTACCTTCTCAGATACTCGGCGAGGGGTCGTCGGTGATGTTTACGATGAGGGCCGGCCACCGCCTCCGCAGACCTGTCACATCGAGGGGTATCTTCGCCAAGGCATGAGCCACGCATTGCGGCGACGAGCGGCGAAGAGGAGGAGTAGGGGTCAATGGCATTAACTTAAGGCGTCCGAGCCATGGTAGGGGCGGGGCGCGCGAGTCTTCGAGCGTGTTCCCCGCCCTCTGAACGCCTTAAGTCAATGCCATTGATGAGTAGGGGAAAAGCCACGCCTGATCAACCGGCAAGCAGAGGGCAGGCAATGCCTTAACCGCCATCTCGGCGGGGCAGCCGACCTACTCGTAGAGTAGGCGCCCCCACACGCGCTCATGCACATTTTCTGTTGAAAGGCGTGTGGACGGTGCTGTGCACGTTGTCATCATCAGGCGTTGCCGGTCCAGACGAAAAAAGGTTACCCGGTACCCCCGCATGCATCGTTGCTTCAAAAACGAATACCCTTGTTGTTCGCGAGCGGGACTTTGTTTCATACCACCCAAGATTAACGTCGGCAGCGTGGGGGCGCCTACTCTCCGAGTAGGTTCGCCGCAAGGCGGATAGGGCCAAAGGCCCGTGGCATTGCCTGCCCTCTGGAATGTCCGGCATTTGCATCCTGCCGCCGCCGGGCGTGGCCGTTACCCAGGGTTCACGCCCCTTACGGGGCGGCCACCCTGGGCTAACAATAATACGCCCGCTCTGCGGGCCGAGAATGCGGCGGCGTCGCACCCACGCAGAGCGACACCCTCACCCCCTACCCCTGCTCCCAGCCGGCTGAAGCCGCAAGATGAGGGCGAGGGGAACGAAGCAAGAGCACACCCTCTCCCTCTGGGAGGTATGTGTTTAGCGTGTCCTGAGACGTATCGGCTGTGGCAATGTCGCCTGCCCTCG
>JABMSA010000794.1 GCA_013202185.1 Planctomycetota bacterium | reverse complement strand
GGCCGAGTACGCTGTTCGACGGCACACGCTCACCGTGCAGTCTACATCCATCACCGGCGTTGACATCACGGGCGACAAGCCGGGCGCCACAGACTACACGGCAACCTGCGATGATCAGGATGTCGTAAGCCTCACGGCGCCGGAAGTCGTGTGGCGAGGGGATGACAGTTACATTTTCATCCGGTGGAAGCGGGACGAGGCCGATCAAATGCCGGGCCAGACCACCGTGCAGATCAGGATGGCTGCCGACCATAGGGTGCAAGCCGTTTACCGGAGAATGGGCAGTGTGTACATCGAAGGCCCCGACGACAGAGGCGAAGGCCCGCTTCCCATCGGCGGCGGCGAGTTTACCGTCGACATCTACGCCGAAGACATGCTCGACTTCGCGGGATTCAACATGGCGCTCGAGTTTGCCCTCAACGACGCGATCGACAACTTCCCGATCGCAATGGGCGGCCCGGTACAGCCCTTCGCCGGCATGAAGATCATCCGCAACGAAGCATTCCTTCCTTATGTTGAAGGCGCGAGCAACGTGGAGAAGCAAGTCTTCAGCCTGATATCGAAACAGCAGGAATGGATCGAAACTGGGATCGCCCCCATGTTCGGGTATTGGGGCGACTACACCGACAAGACAATCACAGGCAAAACTTTGCTGGTAACGGTAACCCTGGAATGTACTCCAGCCGACCCGGGTGGAACGTACACCATCGGAAGCCATACCCCAACCGCACCCGATTTCGAAGAGCGCACCACTTTTGGATCGAGGGGTGAAACAGGCATCGAAGCCATTCCTTTCGAAGTGATCACCGGGAGCGTAACGATCACTGCCCCCGTTACTCACACCCTTGCCGTGCAGTCGGCGCCCATCGCCGGCTTTGCCATCAGCGGCGATAAGCCCGGGGCCACGGACTACACGGCAACTTGCGATGATCTGGATGAGATAACACTCACCGCGCAGCCCTCCGCTGTGGGGGCGGATGGAAACAACTACACGTTCCTCTTCTGGTCAATAGACAACCAGAATGGCATTCTCCATGAAACGTCGGCCCTCCTGCTGATGGACCGCGACCACAACGCGGAGGCCGTCTACAACTTGCTCGGGGATTCCAACGCCGACTGCATAGTGAACATACTCGACCTGCTCTTCGTTCGCAACAGGCTTCAGGGCGACCCAACATCCGGCGACAACTGGCGGGCCGATCTCAACGGCGACGGCATCATCAACATACTCGATCTGCTGGGAGTGCGAAACGAACTGCAGACCGGTTGTGGCGGGTAGCGGGCGAAAGCCATGCCCCTTCCAGCCTGAAGCCGCGCGATTGGCCCGGCGCCGGGCGTATGGGTCCCTTCCGCTCACAAATAATTACACGTCTCAATCGTATTTCCCGCAATTATAGCAGTTGAATGGGTGCATCCGAATCCCTATAATTCGATGGTTTCACGTGATGATGCAAGGCTGCCTCGAAATGACGCCGCACACGAGCCAACAGGATAGATAGCATCTGATGACGAAGCATTCGGATACGGCCGCCGTTTTCCTGGCCGCGATCTCCATTTGTATTCTTGCCATGGCGGGTGCCCGGGCGGAAGAGGCGATCGGGCCGGACCCTCTCGAGGCGGAACTGACCGATGCAGGGAAGCAAACGCCCGGCGGCTCAATCGACAGCTCTCAATCGGCCGTATACGAGGAGTCCATCGCCGAAGACCGCCGCACAATGTACGCTCTCAAGACGGCCCTCCGAAGTTTTTTCTCGGGCGACGCCGTTGTCAGAAGCAAGGTGGCCGTGCCCCGCGCTGTCAAGGCGCTCGAAAACGACCGGAGGTACGTGGTCGAAGAAACTTATTTCAACGAGCTGAGCATCAAGCACGATCGGCGGACGAGTGTGCTGCCGATGCTCGAGAAGACACAGATCATCGGCGTGGTTGTCTTTGAGGAGAAGGACGACGCAGAACCCGACGCGGCTTACCTGTCGGCGGGGCTGCTCGCGAACAACGCCCCCGGGCGGAAGCGCCCTCTTCGCTCCGACGGTCCGTTCGAGCTTTACGACGTTACCATCAAGGTCGACGGCAAGAACGGCACCGTAAGCCGCTGCGAAAAGGACCCGACGTTTTCCTCGAGCGATTACGTTGTCGCGAAGACTTCTCAAAGGCTCAGCCGCTTCGTGCGCGACGTCTTCCTTCTGCCGGCGGAGGCGCGAAACGCACGGATGCCGAAGGGCTCTGACGTTCCCCAAAGCTCGAAGATCTATGGCGCCGTTCTCGACACAAAGAAAGGCCCGCGCCTGAGCGAAGGCGGAAAGCCGCCGGCCGGCCCATGGCGGGTGGGCGTGCTTGCAAGACGGAAGACGACGCAGGTGATACCCGATCGATACCTGATGGTCTTTCAATACGACCGAACGACCGACGCGATCAGCGTCATCTCGTGCAAGCGCGACGCGGTCTTCGAGAAGGTCGCTCAACGCCGCCAGAGAATAGCCAAGTTTGTGGAGAGCTACCTCGAGGCCGTCGAGAGCACGCGCCGTCTGCTTCGAACAGAACGCGCCCATTGCCGCCTGCCGAAAGCCGGCAAGATATTCGTCCATTCAATTTCCTATGAAAACGTGCAGCCCGAGGGTGAGGGCGCCTGGCAACTCACCTGCCGAATAGGGCATTCCGACGGCTTCGGGCAGGGCTGGCGCAAAACCGCGAAGTACTGGTGCCGCGTGAAGGAGAACGGCGACGGCAAGTTGCTCATAGCCCAGGACGGCTGGGACCTGATGGGGTCGAAGTGAAAGCCCCGCATTTATTTGGGACACAGAAAAAGGACAAGCACAATGGCGGAAACAAAGAAGGCGATCATCGTTGGTTGTGGCGGTATGGGGCAAGGCTGGATCGGCAACGTCAAGAGCAACCCGCGTTCCGAGGTGGCCGCGCTGGTAGACATCCGCCTCGAGGCGGCAACGTCTGCGGCGGAGAAGTTCGAGGTCCACGGCTCCTGCGTGTTTGATGACATCGCGAAGGCCATCGACGCCTGCCCGGCCGATTTTGTTGTAGACGTCACGACGCCCGAATCGCACTGCCCCACCACGGTAACGGCGCTCGAGGCCGGCCTGCCGGTCATTGGCGAGAAGCCGATGGCCGATAGCATGGACGCCGCACGGAAGATGGTAGCCGCGTCCGAGAAGTCGGGCAAGCTCTACATGGTGAGCCAGTCGCGCCGGTACGACGTCAATCACAAGACGGCCCAGGCGCTGGTGCAGTCGGCAGTGGTCGGCGACATCACGACGATCAACTGCGATTTCTATCTCGGGGCCCATTTTGGCGGCTTCCGCGACGAGATGGACTCTCCGCTGATCCTTGACATGTCGATCCACCATTTCGATATGTGCAGGTTCCTGATCGATGCCGACCCGGTGGCGATCTACGCTTGCGAGTTCAACCCGAAGGGATCGTGGTACAAGGGCGACGTAGCGACGTCAATCATTTTCGAGATGACCAACGACATCGTCTTCACGTATCGCGGCTCGTGGTGTGCCGAGGGATGCTGCACGTCGTGGAACGGACACTGGCGCATCATCGGCGATCGCGGCACGATCCTGATGGAAAACGATAAACTGCCCACGGCACAGCGGGTGGAGGATCTGAGCGATACCGGCTTCAGCCGCGCGCTCGAAGACGTGCCGGTCGAGGCCGCACAGATCAATGGCGGCGGAATCGAAGGATCGCTCAACGAAATGCTCGATTACCTCGAGACAGGCGCCCCGCCGCAATGCGAGTGCCACGACAACATCAAGAGCCTCGCGATGGTCTCGGGCGCTATTGAGTCGTCGAAGAGGAAGCAGAGGATCGAGGTCCGGATCTGAAGCACAGAGAAAAGCGCACGACCGATAGAAGCAGAATCATTTGTAGCAGAATCATTTGTAGCAGAATCATTTAGCCATGGCCTGCAGTTCTCACACAAGGAGACGACCATGTCGGGATCTGACGCTGCTACGATCAAGGCCGCAATCCAGACGTGCGAGTTCGGCCTGCCGGCAGAGCGCCCGCGTCTGCTGTTCGGCCCCGAGCACGTCGAAGAGATCAGGCTGCGGGCGGCAAAGCGCGATGGGATGCTCGAACGCATCGAACAGCGCTGCCGGGCGTGGCTGGCGGGTGACGCCACCAGAAAAGTCCATCTCCGGTCGAATTTCACGAGATCATCCAATGACGCAATCGCGGGAAAAGCTCGGCGGCAGCGGTCGGTGGATCATCTGGCTGAGCGCAGCTTTCGTGCTGTGCCTGCTCGCCTTCGCTGTGTCGCACCGGCCGATTCGCGCGACGATAAATGCACGCAGGCTCCGCAACCCCGAGACCCGTGCAAAGGCGGGGAGAGTTTTGAAGTCGATGGGCCTAACGGGACGAATGGCATTGTTGGGTGAGGTGCGCTCCAATGACGACAGGACCGGGATGTTCGCGCGGTCTGTCCTTAGCAAGGCTCTCAGGGATGACATCAAAGCCGGTCGAGACATCGAGCCCGTGATCCGGAGAGCCATCATGGGTATGAGCGACCCTGGCGATGCCGGTCGGCTGTGCGCCGCGATTGCTTCCGAAGGATGGGCGCTGGGCTTGCTCGACGAGAAGACCAAGCGCGAGATCGCCAAGCACCTCGCCGGGGTCATCATCAGCGCGCGATCGGAATATCCGGTCGGCATGGGCCGACCCTACATTTCCCAGCGCTTCAGCGGACCTGTTTCCTCGGCACTTCGTTTCAAGTATCGGTGTATTGGCATTCTCGACGGCCGCGAAAAGAGGCAGACGAGTGTCCGGCCGTGGAACACCATTGCCAGCGTGCAATTCCACGACATCACGGCCAAGCCGGGCCGTCATACGCTGCAGGGAAAGCTTGAATTGGAGCTTGTGAGCATCGACATCACCGGCCCGTTCGATCCGTCTGACGAGATAGGATGGAAAACCACCCTGGAGAGCGATGTCGTAGAGATCAATGTCCGCGACGACCTGCCCGACG
>JABMSA010000793.1 GCA_013202185.1 Planctomycetota bacterium | reverse complement strand
GCCCTGCAGAATCGAGACATGAGAACATGTTGCCTTACTTACGGACCAGAGCACTACAACCGGAGGATCCACAAAAAAACCCGGCGCTCGGGTGGAGCTTTCCGGGTTTCAGGCTTGCGACGGTCATTTCTGGTGGGCGGGAGCTTCCGGCTCTGGCAAGCAAGAGCCCGGTTTGTCAGGCTGTCCTTTTCTGAGGAACCGGGCCCTTGCTACAAGGATTTCGGCAAGGCACGGTGCAAATCGGCGCGGTTCCGGCTTTTCCTTTTGCAAGGTTTGCTCTTAGGAGCTTTTCCTGCAATGATTCCCGCAGATTCACGACAGGTGTTCCGGAATCATCCGATTTGCACTGCACCTTGCCTCGTCTGTTGAGGGCAAGCACAGGGTAAACCGGTCTTTCCAGTTTTTCCTCTTGCGAGGTCATCTACAATGAGATTTTCCAAAACCACTGTTTTGGTTTACTGGGTTGACCGATCTACTCTGTACTTGTCAAAGAACCTCCCCAGCCGAATTCTTTTCGGCTGAAAGGCGATGTGCGGTGACGCGATTGTCAAAGGTGCTATCTCTTTCTACTTTATAAAACAGCCGCGCCGGTAGTGCGCGCGCCACAAAACAAGTTTTTCTTGCGAAAAAACCGCGCTCCGGTGCCGCACGATTGTTGTTCGCATATCTCAGGAGCAGAACGGAGCTTTTGGAAACCGGCAGCCTGGCGTTACCAGTTTTCGGTGTGGAGGACCTCTTTGAGCGGGCGTTTCTTGGTTGGCCCGGCCGAGTTTGCGGCATAGCCCATGGCAACGAGGCCGATGAGGCGATGGCTGTTGGGCACGCCGAGTTCTTGGGCTATGGTACCGGCGTATTCTTTCTTGTCGCCGGCCACCCAGCAGGTTCCAAGGCCCAGGGCCGTTGCGGCCACGAGCATGTTTTCGATGGCCGCGCAGCCGTCCTCGAGGTAGTATTTGGTGTCGTGGCAGAACGTTGCAATGCAGACGGGCGATTCTGCGATGAACCTCCCGTACTCGCAGATTTCGGCGAGGCGGGCCCGCACTTGCGGGTCGGTTATCACAACGAACTCCCACGGCTGAACGTTGCGGGCAGTGGGTGCTCGCCGGGCGGCGTCTACTGTTTTTTCGATGAGTTCTACAGGCACGGGCTCGGGGCTGTAATTTCGCACGCTTCGGCGCTGTGCGATTGCTTCCAGTGCGTCCATTGGGCGCCTCCTTGTTATTCTTGGGTAATGCGCAAATCGAAAGGTGGCATTGTACAGGCGGGCCGGTGGCCCGTTTTTGAGACGCCCCACCGGGGCGTCTCTACTCAGAATCCGTGTTGCTTGAGGAAATCTTCGGTCAGGCGCCCGCCGTCTTGATGGCGGAGAAGCTTCCTGACGTACTTGCCGAGCACGTCGGTTTCGATGTTCACGCGGCTGCCGTTGGGCTTGTTGTTGATGGTCGTGTGCGTGAGCGTATGGGGCACGATTGCGATCGTAAAGGCTTCGTCGGCGAGGGAGGCTATGGTGAGGCTGATGCCGTCGACGGCTACGGATCCTTTTTCGATCATGCTGCTTGTGAGGTCGCGCGGGCAGGCGATGTGAAGCAGATATTCGCCCCGGGCGGCGGTCCGGCCCGAGATGGTTCCGACGCCATCGACGTGCCCCTGCACGAAGTGGCCGCCGAGCCTGTCGCCTGCACGCAGCGCCATTTCTATGTTGACGCTGTCGCCCGGCTTGAGGTCGGCGAGGTTGGTGCGCCGGAGGCTTTCTGCAACGACGTCGAAAGATGCCACGCTCCCCGCGAGCGCGGAAACGGTGAGGCAGGCGCCGTTGACCGCGATGCTGTTGCCAAGCTCAACACCCTCGGCAAGCTCTTCGAGGTCGATGCTGAGGCGGGCCGTGCCGCCGGGTCGGAAGGCCGTTATCCTGGCTGTTTTTTCGATGAGACCGGTAAACATTGTCGTTGGGCGCCGGGCGGCGGCTCGATCTCGAGCGGGCGGGGCGCGTTCATTTTTTCCTTGCGTATTCGTCGCAATCGGTGGCGTTGGGGCGGTCGGGGTTTCTGCACGCGTTGCCGTAGTCGTACTTGCAGGTGTCGCAGAGGATCACGTTGCCGTAGAGGAATTTCCTCAGGAGTTTTTTCAGCCACTTGATCATTTTTCCGGCTCTACCCGTTGCACCAAGTATGAGTGCACCCAGGCGGCCGTGGTCGATGGCGGCCTGATCTCGTACCAGTCTTCCTCGTCGCCGGTAACGGCCACGCACATGCCTTTGTCGACCTGCCCCACGACGTCGGCGCCGAGCTTGGGCTCGACGCGAACATTGACGTTGTCGGCGGTTACTTCACCGACGTTTGTTTCGGTGTCGAGGCTCACGTAATCCTGCCATATCCACAGGAAGCATTCGTCGGGCATCCGGATGCGCAGCCAATCGTCGTGCCGGCCGGTTACGGTTACCAGGTAGCCCTTGTTCACCTTGAGCAGGCGGGTGTAGTTTGTGCCGGCTCCGCTGCGGATGTTTACTCGCTTGCCGGTTACCTCGCCCTCGTACACGTCGAAAGGCTTTTCCTTGGCGGCTGGGTCTTCATTTTCTTCGGCGGGGGCCGTCAGGCAGAGCGCCGCAAGAATCATTACTGCAAGATGCGTGCCAGGTTTCATCGTTGTGCCTCCGGGGGGAGCGTGTCAGTCGTTTTCGATCATTACCCACAATTCTATCATGACGCCTGGTGAGGTCAAAATGATTTAGGCTTATGGTCGTCGCTGATCCGGCCGATCACCGTTGCGTATTGTTGGTCATCCTCCGTGAATACCTGGCCGATAACCGCAGTGCGGGAGGATGAAGGGCCGTGTACCTGCGCTGGGAAAGTATCTTGGGTCTTTTTAGCTTGATAAGTGCGCGGCTTTTGCTTACAATGAACTACTTGGCACTTGAAGGAGAAACAGCGTACGCGGCTGTTTTGTGCACTGGCAACACGGATCAGGAAAGCCGCCCGAGCAGGCGGCAATCCTTGTGAGCGAAAAAGACGCAAACCGTGTGCGTCACATTCTTACCTATTACGGAGACTGCGGGGAATGGCTCATCCCAAACGAAAACATTCCAACAGCCGCACCGGCAAGCGTCGGTCTCATCACAGGCTGAAGAAACCCACGCTGGCATCGTGCAAGAATTGCGGGGAGATCAAACCCCCGCACAGCGTGTGCCCGAATTGCGGCTACTATGCCGGTAGAGAAGTGGTTCGAATGGAGGACTGATCCTCGATGCGGATCGCGGTTGACGCCATGGGTGGCGATGCCGCGCCGTCGGTGGTGGTTGAGGGAGCTCTGCTGGCCTCGCGGTATCTCAAAGATCACAAGGTGATCCTCGTGGGCGACGAGGTGGATCTCAAGCGCCGGTGTGCGCTCCTGGGCGGGCGCGGCGCGGGCATTGAGATCGTGCATGCGCCGGAAGTGGTCGACATGCACGAGCCGCCCATCGAGGCGGTGCGCAAGAAGCGCGGGGCTTCTATCTGCGCGGCTGCCGAGCTGGTAAAAGAAGGCCGGGCCGATGCGCTCGTCTCCGCCGGCAACACCGGAGCGGCCGTAGCCGCCTCGTGCCTCAAATTTGGCTTCCTGCCGGGCGTTCGCAGGGCCGGCATAGCCGCCCCAATGCCCACGCGGCAGGGCAAAGTGTGCGTGCTCATCGACGCCGGGGCAAATATGGCCCCCACACCCACACACTTGCTTCATTACGGAATAATGGCCGAAATCTATTCAAAGATCGCCTTCGACGTTGAAGCTCCGAGAGTGGGCCTGCTCAACGTGGGCGCGGAAGACGCCAAGGGCCACAGCCTTGCCAAGGAGGCATTTGCACTACTGAGGGATTCGCACCTCGACTTTCGCGGCAACGTGGAAGGCGGCGACATATTCGAAGGAAGGTGCAACATCGTGGTCTGCGAAGGATTTGCCGGCAACGCTATCCTCAAGGCCGCCGAAGGCATCGCCCAAACAATGCTCGATCATATCCGAACCGAACTGAAAATGACAATCCGCAGACGAGTAGGAGCAGTGCTCTGCAAAACCGCATTTGCCGCGGTAAAGAGCAGAATAGACTGCTCAGAGTACGGCGGAGCACCGCTGCTGGGTGTTAACGGAATCACTATCATCTCCCACGGCGGAGCAGACGCCAAGGCGATTTTCAATGGGATACGCGTGGCCGGCCGCCTCGCGAAGATGGACCTCAACACAAGGATCATCAACGAAATAGAAGCGACGATCGTACAAGGAAGCAAATGACCCAGCCGACGGGCTGGGCGTTTGCTTTTTCTTTACGGCGCTCACAAGAAAAGTGGTGTAAGGATTTGAATGCCGACGTGTTTCGACCGGGAATACTTGGAACAGGCTCTTTCGCACCGGAGAAAATACTCTCCAACCACGACCTGGCAAAGATGGTCGAGACCGATGACGAGTGGATAACAACCCGAACGGGCATATCCGAAAGACGAATGGCAGGCCCCGACGAGGCAACGTCGGACCTCGCGATAGAAGCCGCAAAAAAGGCACTCGACGACGCCAAAACAAGACCCGAGGAAATCGATCTCATAATCGTGGCCACAGTGACGCCCGATATGTTCTTTCCGGCTACCGCGTGCCTGGTTCAGGATGCCCTTGGCGCCAACTCGGCGGGGGCGTTCGACCTCTCGGCGGCGTGCTCGGGCTTCGTGTGCGGGCTATCGACCGCCGCAAGCATGATCACCGCCGGAGCCATAGGCAAGGCACTTGTCATCGGAGCGGAAACGCTCACCAAGATAACCAACTACGAGGACAGGACCAGTTGCATCCTCTTCGGCGACGGCGCCGGGGCAGCGGTGCTGGGGCCGTCCGACAGAAGAAGAATCGTGTACTCCAAGATGGGGTCCGACGGCTCCGGCGGCGACATGATGAAGCTGCCGGCGGGAGGTTCCAGAACGCCCACTACAATTGAAACCGTGCAAGACAAACTGCACTATATGGTCATCCGCGGCAGAGAAGTATTCAAGTTTGCCGTTATCAAGATGCAGGATTGCATTCAGGACGCGCTCGACGCAAACGGCTACCACGCCGACGATATTTCGCTGATCGTGCCGCACCAGGTAAACCTTCGAATACTAAAGGCAGCGGCCGACAAATTCGGCCTGCCGATGGAAAAGCTGCAGGTCAACATCGAAAGATACGGAAACACCGCCGCTGCATCGCTGCCGATGGCGCTCGACGAAGCAATTAAGACGCGCGACCTCAAAGAGGGCGACGTGGTGATCTTGGTGGCGTTCGGAGGCGGCCTGACATGGGCATCGGCGTTGATTGAATGGTAAACCGGCGGAGCATATGAAAGCATTTCTCTTCCCCGGACAAGGCGCCCAATACGTAGGGATGGGAAAGAACCTCTGCGAGCAGTACCCCGCAGCCAGGGAAGTGTTCGACAAGGCCGCCGAGCTGCTCGGCTTCGACCTCGCGAAGGTCTGTTTCGACGGCCCGGCCCAACAGCTCACCCGCACCAGCGTGAGCCAGCCGGCGATCCTCGCGTGCAGCATCGCCGCACTACGGGCGATGGGCAATCCGCAGTGCGATGCAGCCGCCGGCCTCAGCCTGGGAGAATACACCGCACTCGTGTGCGCACAAGCAATAAGCCTCGAAGAAGCACTGCCGCTCGTAAGGGATCGAGGCGAATACATGCAGCAGGCCGCCAATGAGCGGCCCGGTACGATGGCCTCCATTATCGGCCTCGAACGCGAACAGGTTCAAGACGCCGTGGCCCGGGCGGCCGACGCCGGCATCGTAACCGCGGCAAACTTCAACTCGCCCGGCCAGGTTGTTGTGAGCGGCGAAGAGAAGGCCGTGAGCCGGGCGTGTGAGATTGCCGGGGAAATGGGCTGCAAGCGCGCGATCAAGCTCAAGGTCAGCGGGGCGTTTCATTCGCCGCTGATGGAGCCCGCGCGAATCAAACTCGCAAAGCGCCTCGAGGCCGTCGAGATAAAAGCACCAAGGTGCACGGTAGTGGCAAACGTGACCGCACGGCCCGCCGAAACGCCCGAGCAGATCCGCGACCTCCTCGCGAGGCAGGTTACCAGCCCGGTGCTCTGGCAAGATTCCATGCGGCACCTCGCCTCGCAGGGAATCGGCCGGTTCTACGAAATCGGACCGGGCAAAGTGCTCGCCGGCCTGATGAGAAGAATCGTACCCGACGCGACAACGACCAACGTCGACGGGCCGGAGACACTGGAGAAGATAAATGGGATTTGAAGGCAAGGCCGCAATCATCACGGGAGCCGCACGCGGAATCGGCGGCGAAATAGCCATTGCCCTCGCGAAAGCAGGCGCCGACATTGTTCTGGTAGACGTGCTGCCGCAGGAAGAGATCGACGCGGCAGCGAAAGAGATCGAAGCAACCGGCGTGCGCACGCTGGCACTGAAGGCCGACGTCACAAGCATGGACCAAATGAACGAGGTCGCCGCAAAAACCGTTGAAACATTCGGCAACATCAGTATATTGATCAACAACGCGGGCATCACCAGAGACAGTCTCGCCCTCAGGATGACCGACGAGCAGTGGGACCTGGTGATTGCCGTCAACCTCAAAGGCACCTTCGTTGCCACCAGGGCCGTAATGCGGCAGATGATGAAGCAGCGCGCCGGCAAAATCGTAAACATCGCCTCCATCGTGGGTGTGATGGGCAACGCCGGCCAGGCCAACTACTCCGCATCCAAGGCAGGCATCATCGGCCTTACCAAATCGATGGCGAAGGAGTTGGCCGCCCGCAACATCAACGTAAACGCCGTGGCGCCGGGGTTCATAGCAACCGCTATGACCGACCACCTCGCCGACAACGTCAAAGAACAAATGCTCGCGCAGATACCGCTCAAGCGATTCGGATCGGTAGAAGACGTGAGCCGCGCAGTGAAGTTTCTGTGCAGCGAAGACTCGGCCTACGTTACCGGCCACGTGCTGCACATTACCGGCGGAATGGGCATGTGAACACAGCCTGTAAAGGAGAATAGCAACGTGTCAAATCCTACAGTAGAAAAAGTGATCGATATCGTTTGCGAGCGGCTGGGAATGAGCAAAGACAAGGTGACGCCCGAGACGTCCTTTGTAAACGACCTGGGCGCCGACTCCCTCGACGTGGCCGAGCTTCTCATGGAATTTGAAGAGAAGTTCGACCTCAAGATCCCGGACGAAGACGCCGAGAAGATCCAGACAATCGAAGATGCGGCAAAGTACATCGAGGAGCATGCGTAAGCCATGCAAGGAAGACGTGTAGTAATAACCGGCTTGGGCATGGTGACCTCACTGGGCCACGATGTGCCCACCAACTGGAAATCGCTTTGCGAAGGCAAGAGCGGCGTGGGGCCGATCACGCTTTTCGATCCGGATGGCTTTGCCACCAGGATCGACAGCGAAGTGAAAGACTTCGACCCCAGCCCATGGCTGACGATCAGAGAAGCACGACGGATGGAACGCTTCTGCTGGTTCGCGATAGCCTCAGCCGACGAAGCCGTAAAGGACTCCGGCATCGATTTCGCCAGGGAAGATACCACGCGCGCCGGGGTCGCCATCGGCTCCGGCATAGGCGGAATCGGCGAAATGGAAACGCAGCAGAAAAGACTGCTCACACTAGGTGTCGACAGGGTATCTCCCTTCCTCGTCCCCAAGCTGATGATCAACGCGGCACCCGGCCTCGTATCCATCAGGTACGGGCTGTTCGGGCCAAGCTGCGCATCCGTCACCGCCTGCTCTTCGGGCACGCACTCACTGGGTGAGGCACTGCGTATCATCCAGTACGGCGACGCCGACATAATGATAGCCGGCGGCACCGAGGGGGCGCTCACCCCCCTCGGGTTTGCGGGTTTCTGCAACATGAAAGCACTCTCCACCCGCAACGACAGCCCCACCGAAGCCAGCAGGCCATTCGAAAAAGACCGCGACGGCTTCGTGATGGGCGAGGGAGCCGGTATCGTCGTGCTCGAAGAACTCGAACGCGCCAAGAAGCGAGGAGCACGCATCTACGCCGAATTCCTCGGATTTGGGCAGGCCGGCGACGGTTTCCACATCACACAGCCCGATCCCGACGGCAGGGGCGCCGCACTCTCAATGACCAAGGCCCTCAACGACGGGAAAGTGCCTCCGGACCAACTCTCCTACATCAATGCACACGGCACCTCCACAGCACTCAACGACGCAATGGAGACCAAGGCGATCCGAAAGGCGCTCGGGCCCGCAGCCGACAACGTTGCCGTCAGCTCAACAAAATCAATGATCGGCCATCTGCTCGGGGCGGCCGGCGGCGTCGAATTTGTCATTGCCACCCTCGCGGTCGTAAACGACATCGTACCGCCTACGATAAACTACAACACGCCCGACCCCGACTGCGATCTGCCCGACTACGTGCCAAACACGGCACGCGAGATGAAAGTAAACACCGCCTTGTCAAACACATTTGGCTTCGGCGGCCACAACGCAACAGTGCTCGTCGGAAAGTTCAACGGGTAGGGCCGCCACACACAACGGCCCAAAGGCAACCACACACAACCGCAGCAGACGAGCAACCCACGAGGCAGTGCGGGAGCACTTGTCGCGCCCGACCCGCCGGCCCGATCACGTTCTTTCGCGATCAACTCACGGAGAAGACAATGACCGCAAAGGTATTCGTTACCAGGCCGATCCCCGACGCAGGCCTCGAGGTGCTCAGGCAGGCCATAGGCAAGTTCGACATCAACCCCGATGACCGCGTGCTGACCAAACAGGAACTCATCGAACGCGTTGAGGGATGTGACGGCGTGCTCTGCCTGCTCACGGATAACGTCGACGCCGAAGTGATCGACGCCGCGACGGGTTGCAGAATCTTCGCCAACTGCGCCGTGGGCTACAACAACATCGACGTCGAAGCCGCCACCGCTCGCGGGATCGCCGTTTCAAATACGCCCGGCGTGCTCACCGACGCCACCGCCGACCTCACCTGGGCGCTGCTGATGGCGGCCGCCCGCAGAATCGTGCCCGCCGACGCCTACACACGGGCCGGCAAATACAAAGCCTGGGGACCGATGCTGTTTCTCGGGGCCGACATCACCGGCCGAACGCTCGGCATAATCGGAGCCGGCCGCATCGGATCCGCCGTCGCGCGGCGCTCCACCGGGTTCGAAATGAAAATCCTCTACACCGACACACACCCGAACGAAACGATCGAAAACGACCCGGGCGCAAAAAAGGTTCCGCTCGACACGCTCCTCCAGGAGGCAGACTTCGTGTGCGTGCACGTGCCCCTGGCCGACGACACACACCACCTGCTCGGCAGAAGAGAATTCGGGATGATGAAGAAAAGCGCGGTGCTCGTCAACACTTCGCGGGGGCCGGTCCTCGACGAAGCCGCGCTCGTAGCCGCGCTCCGCAGCGGCGAGATCTTCGCCGCCGGGCTCGACGTGTTCGAAGACGAACCAAGCCTGAAACCCGGTCTGGCCCAGCTCGACAACGTGGTCATTCCGCCGCATATCGGCAGTGCAACCATCGCCACGCGCAACAAGATGGCCGAGATGGCAGCAACCAACATCACAGCATTGCTCAACGGCCACGCACCGCCCAACTGCATCAACCCCGAAGTGCTGGACCAGAAATAGAACTAAAACTAGGAATAAATAGGTAACCGTCCCTAGTTTTGACAGGCCTTCTTCCGACAATAAGGTATGATGCACCGAGCCATCGACGTTTCGGAGGGAAGAGTGAAAGCACACCTCACCGGCCGGCTCCGGTTTCTTGCGTATGCCTACGCGGCGGAATTCGTGGTTGCATTGCTCCTCACCGGCGTGTTCTTCGCCAGCCGATCAGTGGGGGTGCTGGCTTGGGACATCGTACCCGGCTTGCAGGTTTTCGTGGCGGCGCTCGGCGCGTGGTTCAACTTCAGGCTGACCGGCAAGAGAATATGGGCCGCCGCTTCCATCTTCCTCGTTTACATGGCGTTCAGCGAAACGTTCGAATTCCACCGCATCATCGGCCGTGTTCTTCTCCACTGGGAAGGCGGCCCCGTCGACCTCATCTCAGGCTGGTTTCCGAGCCTGATGCTGCACCGCCACCCGCAGACGATATCGATCGCGGCAACGTCTGCACTGTGGCTGGTCCTTGTAATAGGGTTGTTCAAGCACGTGCGAAAAAGCAGCATGGGATTCCTCACGTTCTGCCTGTCGCTGGTGATCATGATCGGCGTAATAGGCATGTACCTGCTCGTTTGCAGATACGGGCGGTTCGGCTCAATTCGCTTCGGCCCCGCCTGGGGGATGCGCCAGGTCGTCGAGCTCTTCGGCACATTCAGCCTCGCCATGTCGTTTGCGTTCGTTGCGAAAGACAACAAGAACAGAATGCAAAGACCAAAACCCACGGCCCCGGGCCCGATGTCCGAGCCCGAAAGTTTCGTGGCCTCATCTCTGGACGAAACGGTCCATCCTGAAAGCGCGCCAGGGCCTCCCGGCACGTCCTCACAATCGCCAAACGGGCGATGATCCCCAGCAGCGCCGCCAAGCAGATATCTCATAGACCATTCACTCCGAAAGCCCAAGGGCGCTTGAAAAGGGGCCTGCCTCGGAAGGCAGGATGGGGGAAACTTCTTGCAGGAAGGTAGCTGTTCAGCGCGCTCCGAAGACGTCTTGGCTCCGAATCCGTCCCCATCGGGCTCGCGCCGATGGAGCGAAAGATTGACAGGCTACGTGCGATGTGGCCCGACCTCCCCTGCCGCCTTGCGCGGCGGGAGCGAAAGTTCGTCGGCGAAAGGCAAAGGGCGCCGGGATCGATGAAGATCGCGGCGCCCTGTGTGCTGTCTATTCTCGGCCGTAGGCCTTGCGGCCCGCCGGCATCAGTGATTTCGTGGTCCGGATTCCTTCGCTAAAGACCCTCGAGCAGTGAGCCGGCCCGCCAAGTCCAATCTCCTACTGCGGAACAGGTGAAGCCGCCGCTGACGGAGGAG
>JABMSA010000792.1 GCA_013202185.1 Planctomycetota bacterium | reverse complement strand
GTCGGCGGCGGCGCCCTTGTGACGGGGCGGCGGATGCAACCCTCGGCGCGCCGTTGGGCTCATCAGAGCTTGATCTTCACACTGATTGGTGTTGCACCGTCCGGTTCAGACAGCTTTGGAATGACGATTCTCAGGAAGCCGTCGCTGTAAGTGGCCGGCTGGATTGCATTGCGCTCGATCTGCCTGGGCATCACGAAGGATCGCTCGAAGCAGCCGTAGTGGATCTCCATCTGGAGGTAACGTACTTTCCTGTCGCGGCATGCGTCGCCGCGTCTGCCTCTGATGGTCAGCACGTCGTCAACAAGGAGTATGCTTACGTCTTCCTTGTTCACGCAGGCGATTTCCATCAGGAAGACAATTTCATCGTGCGTTTCGAATACAACCGTCGGCGGCCGCCACACGCTCTCCGAGAGCAGCCCGAGCGGATTCTTGGAGACCATCAGTCCCTTGAAGAGCCGGTCGACCTCCAGTTCCATTCGCCGCAACTCGTCTTCGCTTGTCAAAACTTCCACCTGGCTCATTTTATCTGTTTCCAATGTTCGGTAGCTGGTATTCAATATCACGCGGCCATTGGTGGCTTGTGCCCGGCCGGCGGCGGTCATTCTCACATTTCGTCGACCTCGAGGCTGTAGTTGGGGGCTTCTTTCGTGATGGTGATGTCGTGCGGGTGGCTTTCGATCAGCGACGCTCCGGACACGCGAATGAAGCGTGCCTTCTCGCGCATCATCTGGATGGTTGAAGCCCCGCAGTATCCCATGCTTGCCCTCAGGCCGCCCACGAGCTGATAAACGTAACCTGCCAGCGGGCCCTTGTATGGAACGCGCCCTCTACGCCCTCGGGCACGAGCTTGTCGGGCCGGGTGCCTTTCTGGCCGTAACGGTCGCTGCTTCCTTTTACCATCGCTCCCAGCGAGCCCATCCCCCGGCACATCTTGAAGCTTCGGCCCTTGTAGTAGATCACTTCGCCGGGGCTCTCCTCCATTCCGGCGAAAAGGCTGCCGATCATCACGCAGTGGGCGCCGGCGGCGATGGCCTTTGCAAGATCACCCGAGAAGCGAATGCCGCCATCGGCTATGATCGGCGCTTCGTCGCCAACGGCCTTCGCACACTCGCGAATCGCGGTAATCTGCGGCACGCCCACACCGGCCACAACCCGCGTGGTGCAGATCGAGCCGGGCCCGATGCCCACCTTCACGGCGTCTGCGCCGGCGTCGACGAGCGCCCTGGCTCCGTCGGCCGTTGCCACGTTACCGGCGATGACCTGAATGGAGAAGTTCTTCTTGATCTCGCGAACGCACTCGAGCACGCCGAGCGAATGCCCGTGGGCGGTGTCCACGCAGATAACGTCCACGTCCGCCTCGATGAGCGCCTCCACGCGCTCCATATCGCCGGGGCCTATCGCCGCGCCGGTCTTGAGGCGCCCGCGGGAGTCGCGCGATGCATTCGGAAACTGGCTCAGCTTCTCGATGTCCTTGATCGTGATCAATCCCTTGAGCCGGCTGTCGTCGTCGACGAGCAGGAGCTTCTCGATCTTGTTATGGTGCAGGATTTCCTTGGCCTCGTCGGGGGTTGTGCCCGGCTCTGCGGTGATAAGGTCTTTGGTCATCACCTCGGAGATGAGCCGCGAGGAGTCGGGATGGAATCGCAGGTCTCGATTTGTGAGGATGCCCACAAGCCGCCCGCCGTTGACGATCGGGATGCCCGAGATGCGGTGCTGCTGCATCAGCTCGCGGGCGCGTGCGATTGTCTCGCTCGGCGGCAGTGTGACCGGATCGTATATCACGCCCGCCTCCGAGCGCTTGACCTTTGCGACCTCGAGCGCCTGGCCCGACACCGACATGTTCTTGTGGATGATGCCGATGCCGCCTTCCTGCGCCAGGGCGATGGCGAGGGCCGACTCTGTAACGGTGTCCATCGCTGCGGAGACCAGCGGCAGGTTCAGGTCAATCTCGCGCGTGAGCCTGGTATTGGTCTGCACCTGCGACGGCACCACGTCCGATTCGGCGGGCACGAGGAGTACGTCGTCAAAGGTTATACCATCGCCGACGACTTTGTCTTTCACTCGTTTTCGCTCCTTTCGAAAGTCAAAAAAGAATTGCGTGCCGGCGGAAATGCAACCGTTATTAAACCACAGTCGGCGGATGGATTCAATCATAAAACACTGCGGGCAGCAAGCAGGTGCGAAAGGGTGCCCGCCCGAGTTTTCATGGAACAAATATCGCCTTCGTGCGTCTATAATATAGATGTTTCAAAGCAATGGGTTCCCATGATATGATCTTGCTTTTACCAGGCAACGAAAAAAGGAGAAAGTTATGAAACTGACACGACAGGCAGCGTTCGCCGCGGTGTTTTGCACTATCCTCTGTGGCAGCGCGGCCGCCGGGCCGTCGCTTACTATCTACAATCAGGATTTCGCCGTCGTGCGCGACACCGTCGAGCTAGACCTCGAGCAGGGAATCAACAAAGTGGCGTTCGCCGAGACAACCGCATTCCTCGAGCCCGACTCGGTGATCCTCCGCGACCCGGCGGGCAAGTGGGCGCTGCAAGTGCTGGAGCAGAACTACCGCGCAGACCCGGTTTCGCAGGAGCTGCTGCTCTCGCTTTACGAAGGCAAGATAATCGACTTCGAGATCAGGCGCGGCGATCAGATCGAAACGGTCCGGGGCAAGATCATTCGCAGCGACTATGTGCCCGGGCAGCCGGGTCGATCACGACAACGCGCTCGGCCGCGAACCAACCCGATCATCGAGCTTGCCGGCAAGCTGCGGTTCGGCCTGCCCGGCACGCCGATCTTCCCGGCCCTCGCCGACGACACCATCCTCAAGCCCACCCTCC
>JABMSA010000791.1 GCA_013202185.1 Planctomycetota bacterium | reverse complement strand
GCGCTGGACGAGAACAGCCTGCGACGGAATAAGATCATTCGCGGATTCGCGGACGTGTTCGCGGTGGTCAATCAGCTTCCGTACGAGGAGCCCGAGGAAAGCTGGCGGCCGAAGCTGGCCGAAGCACGCAGGATCATGCGGCCGCTGCTGCAATCGAAGAACGGCCCTACAACGCCGCATATCGGTCTGATAGGCCACTCGCACATGGATACCGCCTGGCTGTGGCCGCTGGCCGAGACCTGGCGCAAATGCGCGCGCACATACAGCATGGCCCTCAACCTTATGGAGCAGTATCCGGAGTACACGTTCATTCAGGCGGCGCCGCTGCACGGCGAAATAATGCGCACGGAATACCCCGGCATCTATGAAAAGATGAAGAAGAAAGTTGCGGAGGGCAAGTGGGAGCCAAACGGCGCGATGTGGGTGGAGCCCGACTGCAACGTGCCCTCCGGCGAGTCGTTCATCCGGCAGCTTCTCGTGGGCCAGGCAACAACGCGCCGCGAATACGGCTACACGGCCGACACTCTCTGGCTGCCCGACGTTTTCGGCTACTCGGCCGCGCTCCCGCAGATACTTCAGGGTTGCAACGTCGAGTTTTTCTGCACTACGAAAATCGCCTGGAACGACACCACGCGCTTCCCCTTCGACACGTTCGTCTGGAAGGGCATCGACGGCAGCACGGTCATCGCGCATTACAATTCCATCCACTGCCGGCCCGACCCCAAAACGCTCACCGAGCAGTGGAACTGGGTGCAACACAAAGACGTGCAGGACCGCCGGCTGTGCGCGTTCGGATTCGGCGACGGCGGCGGCGGGCCGATGGCAGAGATGCTCGAGGTGGCGCGGCGCGTCAAGGACCTCGAAGGCTGCCCGCGCACGGGGGTCACCACCGTCAGCAAGTTCATGCGGGGCATCCGCGATGAACTGCACGACCTGCCCGAGTACGTCGGCGAGCTGTATCTTGAGTCTCATCGCGGCACACTCACCTCCCTCGCGCGCATCAAGCGCGGCAACCGCAAATGCGAGTTTGCCCTGCGCGATGCCGAGCTGCTCTGCACCATGGCAACGCTCAGCGGCAAGAAATACCCCGCCGCAAAACTGCTCGAGCTTTGGAAGACGCTCCTGACCAACCAGTTCCACGACATCCTGCCGGGGTCGTCCATCGCGGAGGTCAATATCCAGGCTGTCGAAGAACTCGACAAATGCCTGGCCGGGGCGGAATCACTCGCCGACGACGCACTCAAGGCCATCGCCGGGGCGACACGCCCGGCGAATACAAATCTCCTCGCCGTCAACACGCTCAGTTGGGACCGCACCGGCGAGATACTCCTCGACGCGCCGAAAGGAACGAAACCGGCCGACGAAAACGTCGCCGCTCAGTGGGTCAAGGACATCGAAGGCAACGCCAAGCTGGCCGTGAGCGGCGTGACCGTGCCCGCACTCGGAGCCGCAACGGTTCCGCTTGTCAAGGGCAGACCCGCCCGGGGAGAGTCGCCGTTCAAGCTCACGGGCAACAGGCTGCGAACGCCCCACGCTACGGTTCGCTTCGATAAGGCCGGCCGAATCGTGTCGCTGGTCGACAAGGCCTCGGGCCGAGAGGTCGTCGCGGCCGACGGGGCGCTCAACAGTATTCTCGTCGGCGAAGAAGTGCCACTCGCTTGGGACAACTGGGACATCGACAGCGACTACCGGCTGAAGATGCAGGTGGAAGACCGCCTCGTGAGCCGCGAGGTAGTCGCCGACGGACCGCTGCAACTGCGTGTCCGGAGCCAATACAAAATCGCCGGACAATCGGCCCTGACGCAAGACATGATCTTCCATGCCGGATCGCCGCGGATCGATTTCGAGACCGTAATCGACTGGAACGACAAGCACAGGCTGCTGAAGGCGGGGTTTGACCTGAACGTTGTGACCGACGCCGCCCGGCACGAAATCCAGTATGGGCACGTGCACCGGCCCACGCATCAGAACCGGCCATACGACCAGGCGCGCTTCGAGGTGTGCGCCCACAAGTGGACGGATCTCTCGGAGGACGGTTTCGGTGTGGCGATCCTCAACGACTGCAAATACGGCATCAGCGTCGTCGGCAACCGCCTGGGCCTCTCGCTCATAAAGTCGGGCACGCACCCCGACTGGCGCGGCGACGCCGGGCGCCATCTCGTGACCTACTCGCTGCTGCCGCACGCGTGCGCGTTCTCGGTCGAGTCGGTCGTTCGGCCGGCGTACGAGTTGAACGTGTCGGTCATCACGCGCCTGGCCGACCCGAGAGTGAAAGGCTTCGGCGCCCCGCTCTCAGTTGACGCGCCCAACGTGATCATCGAGAGCGTCAAGTGGGCCGAAAAGGGCAACGCGTTTGTTGTGCGGCTGTACGAAGCCGGTAGAACCGGCACCACCGCCCGCGTGAAGTTCAACACCAGGGTCATATCCGTGAGCGAAACGAACATGCTCGAGGAAAAGCCGGCAAAGCTCAATCTCAAGGACAATGCCGTAAGCCTGAGCATGCATCCGTTCGAGATCAAAACGCTCGTGTGCAGGGTCTGACAAATCAGCTCCGAAGGACATCGAATGAAAGGAAGCATAACAATGAATGCGGCTGCACTGGTTTCGGCCGTCGCGGTCCTCGCGTTCTTCGCGCCGGCCGCTCTTGCATGAGACGACGTGACCAGAGCAGTTGAGCAGTTCGACGAGATCCGCGCGCTCGCGATGCGCGGCCTGATTCGCGCACAGGAGCTGCGGACCGCTCACCTCTACGCCCGGGGCATTCATCTCAAGTATCCTCCCTATCTCCGTGCAGAAAATCTTCTATCAGCGCGCTTACGATTACAATATCGCCAGGCTGCCCATCTTCGCCAGCCACACCTTCCCCGGCGCCGACCGATCGATCACCGCCATGATGCGGCCGTACCCGCTCCTCAGGCTGGAGGGCGGCAACGAAATGAAAGCCGTTCAGTACGACCTTCTCGGCTACGAGCACGTTGTGATAGGCGCCAGCAGCGCCCACGGCCTCGAGTTGGGAATCGACGACCTGATAAGACTCCTCCGTAAGTAGCCCGGCGCCCATATCGGGCCATCAAGAAGGGCTGGTTTATACACGTATATGGAGAACGCAAATACGAAGGGCGTTCGTAAGTGCTTGGTATGACAGGGGTTGTAGACCCTAATTGTGCCAGGCACAATTAAGAGCAATATTTATACGCGGCGTCGCTACCGCCCGAACGCAAGACCCGCTACGAGGCCCATGATCCCCAGCACCAACATCGCCAGGCCCACGTTGGCCGACCTGAACGCCGCGAAATGCAGCTTGTCGCCCGCGTAGATGATAACTCCGAACGTCGAGATGAACACCGAAAAAAACATCCAGCGGCGCGTCAGGCTGCGCATCTTGAGGATGAGGAGGGCCAGGTGCGTGGGGCATCCGCAGTGCGGGCAACTTGCAGATGCCTGCGATATCACTTTGCCGCATTCGGGACAGCGAATAAGCATGACCGGCTCTTCCCAGAAGGAGGTGTTATCTTCTTTTCTAACACAGAAGAGCGGCCATTGGTTGCAGCGGCCGGAGCCGTCACGTCTGCTGTAAAGGCCCAAGAAGTTTCTGAGGGGGGGTG
>JABMSA010000790.1 GCA_013202185.1 Planctomycetota bacterium | reverse complement strand
TACTTGTAGAGACGCCCCGGTGGGGCGTCTCAGAGGAGACGAGCCACCGGCTCGTCTCTACAGCGCCATCGGCGAGCGCCCTTCAGAATCGAGACGCAAGAAACGTGACGAACCGATAACGGCAGGGCTTGCCTTGCAAGAGAAAGTAGCTTCGGAAAGGACAACACGATGAAGGCAGCAGTGTTCAAAGAGGTCGGAACAATCGAGATAACCGACATCCCCATGCCCGCGTGCGAGCCGGGCGGCATTGTGATAAAGGTGGGCGCCTGCGCCGTGTGCGGCACCGATGTCAAGGTGTATCATCACGGCCACAAGCACATCGTGCCGCCGCGGGTGACCGGCCACGAGTTGTCGGGCGAGATCGCGGAGGTCGGCAAGGACGTAAAGGGATACAACGTCGGCGACCGCGTGGCCGTGGCGCCGGCGGTGCCCTGCGGCGAGTGCCACTACTGCCTTGCCGGCCTGCAGAGCATGTGCGACAACCTCATCGCCATCGGCTACGCGTGCGACGGCGGCTTCGCCGAGTACATGGCCGTGCCGCCGATAGCAGTGCGCAACGGCTGTGTAAACTTCATCCCCGAGGGCGTATCATTAGAGGAGGCCGCCCTCGCCGAGCCGCTGGCGTGTACCATCAACGCCGCCGAGCTTACGCACACCGGCATCGGCCAAACGGTCGTGGTCGTCGGGGCCGGGCCGATCGGCTGCCTGCACATAATGCTCAGCAAGGCGCTGGGCGCCACACAGACGATCCTCATCGACATCTCAGAGGAACGCCTCGATATGTCGAAGATGGCACAGGCCGACCTGACCATCAATTCGGCAAAGGCGGATCCCATCGAGGCGGTGAAAGACGCCACCGGCGGGCGCGGCGCCGAGGTGGTCATCACCGCGTGCTCGGTCGGGGTGGTGCAGGAGCAGGCGCTCGAGATGGTCGCCAAGCGAGGATACGTAAACTTCTTCGGCGGGCTGCCCAAGGACAACCCATACATCAAGTTCAACAGCAACCTGCTGCACTACGGCGAGTTTTATTGCGTGGGCACTCACGGCTCGGCGCCCCGCCACAACATGCTGGCGCTGGCGCTGCTCGGCGCCGGAAAGATAAAGACGTTGCCGCTGATCAGCCACAGGCTGCCGATCCCGAAGCTGCTCGAGGGCATCGAGATCACGGAAAAGGCACAGGGCCTGAGGGTGATAATCGCCGGCACTTAGTTGTTTGACAAACCGAACCCCGCAGTTTGGATTCCTGCATTACAGAGGTCAAAGATGGTACAAGAAATACAGATGCCGAAGCTCGGCCAGACGATGGAAGAGGGCACGGTGGAACAGTGGCTGCTCAAAGAAGGCGACGAGGTAGTCAAGGGCGAGCCGCTGTTTGAAGTGACAACGGACAAGGCTACGCTCGAGGTGGAGGCGTTCGTCGAGGGCACGCTGCTGAAGATTCTCGTGCCCGAGGGCGAGATGGTGGCGGTGAACGAAATCCTCGCGTACGTCGGCGAGAAGAACGAGGCCGCCCCCGAGCCGCCGCTAAGGCTGCCTCTGCCCTCGAAGGAAGAAGGCGCACGGCCCGCGCCGGCGCCCGCTGCCACGGCCACTGCCGTTGCGGCGGCGCCCAGACCGGCCCCCACGAAGGCGAAGGCCGCAAAGCCTGCCGCCCGGCCGATGCCCGCGCCAGCCAAGCCCGAGGAGGTGAAGGCGTCGCCGAGGGCGCGCAAGCTCGCCAAGGCCGAAAAGGTGCCGCTGCCCATCCTGCGCGGCTCGGGGCCCGGCGGAAGAATCATCGAGGAAGACGTGGAGAAATACCTCCAGGAAACTCGAGACGTGAAGATCACGCCGACGGCCAGAGAGCTGGCCCTGCAGAGCAACGTCGACCTGCGCTTGCTCCAGGGCTCCGGGCCCAACGGCAAGCTTACAAAGGAAGACGTGGAAGCTGCAGCGGCGGCCGTCGCGGCGGGCCCGGCGGCCGGGCGAGTCGAGCTTACCGCAATGCGGCGCATCGTTGCCGACCGCATGACCGAAAGCAAGACGACCGTTCCCCACTTCTACCTCACCGTTGAAGTGGATATGACAAACGTCATCAGTCTGCGCAAGGCCATCAACGCCGAGAACGGCGCGAAGGTCTCTTACAACGACATCATCCTCAAGGCCTGCGCCGATGCCTTCGCACAGGTGCCGCGAATGAACGCGGAGTGGGGGGGAGATCACATCGTGGTTCACGCCGGAGCCGATATCGCCCTTGCCGTGTCGATCGAGGACGGCCTGATGGTGCCCGTCGTCAGAGACATACAGGCCAAGGGCTACCTCCAGATATCGGAAGAGACGCAGGACCTGATCGCCCGCGCCCGCAGCAAGAGACTCGGGCCCGACGAATACCAGGGCGGCACCCTCACGCTGTCCAACCTCGGGATGATGGGCATCGACAATTTCATCCCGATCATCAACCCGGGGCAGGCGTCGATACTCGGCGTCGGCAGGATTCAGGATAAGGTTGTCGTGATCGACGGCGGCATGCACGTGCGCCCGATGACGACAATGACGCTGAGTGGCGATCACCGGATCGTCAACGGCGCGGAAGGGGCGGAATACATCGCCGCGGTGAAGGATATCCTGGAGAACGTCGGCGAGTAGACGATTGGTAACGTCCCAAAAGTGATTGGGGCATCGGACCATGATACAGCCCCAGCTCGCGGGTGCAGTCCTGCAAGGACGACTGATAATAGCCCAGTAGTTCATTGTGGGACAGCCATCTTGGCTGTCTGATCATTTGACAGGCTGGAAGCCTGTCCCACCATTATTGAGGCCGATCAGGGGCTGTTCTTCGGGTGCGGCGCTCCAGCCGCAGTGTTCGCAGAATGCGGCGCCCAGCGGCAGCGGCTCGCGGCAGCTTTCGCAGATGCCGTCGTCGGGGTCGGGCAGCGCCGCAACGTTTGCCGCGAGGGGCACCCTCAGCCGTTCGAGACACACTGCTACGTCTTTGTACAACGGATTGAGCATGCTGAGCCTCTCGTAGGAGACCCTGGCCATTTTGATCATCTTGCGCCGTCGGTAGCAGTAGGCCAGGTTGTAGAGGATCGCCTCTTCGTGTATTCTGCCGCGTGTGGCCGCCGGCAGGCCCGCGAGTGTTTCGAATGCCTTGCAGGCTTCTTCCCACCGGGTCAGTTGCATCAACACTGTCGATCGGTTGAAATTGATCACTGCCTTGTCGGCTTCTTTCTTGACGCAGGCAAGTGCCTTGTCGTAAGCTTGCAGTGCCTGTTCGAGCCGGCCGGCCTTGTAGAGGGCCATGCCGAGTTGAAGGAGCGCGCTGGGGTCGGAAGACGATTTCGCAAGCGCCGCCCGGGCCTTGGCCTCGAGGGCCGCCCAGTCGCCCTGCCGGATTATTTCTGCGGTTGTGCGCGCGCGGGCCTGGGGGATGTTGGTCGGGTCATGGGGCTCTTGTGCGCCCGAGATGCAAACGCCGCCTGCCGTGGCCGGCCTGTTTTCGGCGAGTTGACTCACCGCCTGCGCGGCCTGGTCCCATCGTTTTGCGCGGGCATAGGCCATCGCCAGGCAGCCTTTTGCTTCGGCGTTGTCGGGGTCGTTTTTCAGCAGTTGGGCAAAGCTCTGCACGGCGCCGGCGTAGTCTTCAGTCTTCAGCCTCGCCATTCCAAGCATCATCCTTGCGGAGGCGTTGTTTTCATCTGTTCTGAGCGCCTCTTCGGCAAGCTCCGCCGCCTCCGCCCATACCTCGCCGCCGAAACATTCCCGGGCGCGATGCAAGAGGCGTTTTGCCCACCACTGTCGGATGCGTTCGATCAACATGTTATGTTACTCCTTCTCCGGTGTGCCGAGCGGCGCCGAGCCGAATTGTGCAAGCAGAAGCGCGGCCGTCGAGAGGCCGGCGTACCAGCTTCCGAGTACTATCGCGGGCAGGGCCGTAAGAAACCCCCCTGCCCAGCGTGCGGCCCGCCTTGCGAGCCGTGCAACCCCCGTGTGCGCGGAGAGCTTTTCTTCGCGATCGGCGCCGCTGAGCATCTTGCTGAGCGCCGCCAGATGACCAAGCCAGGCCGAGTGTCTTTTCCGAGCCCGGGCCGCGAGTACTTTTTCGAAGAACGCCGGCGACGCAGCTATGCACACGGCGGCGAGCGGCGCGGCCGACAGGTAAACAAAGGTGAGGATGACCAGCCCGGCGGCCTTGTGCCAGTTGGTAAGCGCCAGTGCCGCCGCATGCGGCCACTGCGCGGGCCGCTCGCGAGCGCCTGCGGGCGCCAGCAGCGATACCGTGCAATAAACGCCGAAATAGCACACTGCCGATACCATGATGATCTCGGCGGCCGACGGCATGAACAGCAGAATATGGGCAGACCCGAGCAGCACCGCACACAACACACCCGCCGCGAGGACGGCCGGCAGAAGGATCGCCGCCATGGCCCGAGCCTTCGGTGCCTGCAGCCGGATCGCGCCCGACGCGGCAACGCCGGCTGTGAGGCCGCAGGCTATTGCGCATGACAACACCGGCCCGATCGCGCTCCAACCCAGCCACGTAACAGTGGCAGCGGCGGCCACACCGATAACGCTGATGGCCCAGAAGGCGGCTGCCTTCTCCCAGAACCGCTGGGGGCCGTCTTTGAAGGGTATCGAAAACACAGCGGCGAGGCCGTGGGGCTGCGCGCTATCCGTCGGGCTGCGGGGCGCGATCGCTCGGGGCGAAAGGGGCGCTTCATCGAGCGCGCATATTTCTGATGTGTCGATGTTGTCGTCGATCAGGCAGGCGCCTGTTTGCTGCATGTTTGGTGCCATTGTGCGGCTCCTCTCGTGAAGAAAAGTAGTCTCGTCGGGTTCTTCTACTGCAAATTTCATTCCAAACAGATGCATCGAGTTGTCGTGGATGATCATGTATATGCGAGGCGGCGTCATTGTGCTTGCATCATCTGTGATAGCAATGTGTTAGGCACGTGCGAGGGTATGTGCCGGGCGTGGTCGGCAATGCGTGGCGCCTGTGCCCAAGCGCCCAGGTGTGCATTCTGCCGCACAGCGGGTGGTTCTCCCCAATTGACGGTGTTCGGCGGATGTTGCGAGGGCTCGTCCGGTGGCGCACCTTCATTCTCAAAATGTGCCTGTGCAATGGTTTACGGCGTTGATGGCTGTGCGATTGTGATGCATAGGCTGCACCGCGGCAGGTGCGAAACGCCCTATAGGGGGCTGCTCCAAACTGCACGATTTGTAGGATGTGCCGGGGAGGCGAAACAGGCTTCCGAAAAGAATTCAGTGAAAAATAAAGTTTTCGCAACCCTTTGCCCGGCAACAGGTTGCGGCCTGCCTCTTCGGCGCGGGCGGCGGACGGGGGCTGCTTTTGGCACTTGCTTTGCACTAAGGGACAGCAACTTCGGCAATGATCGTTGACAAACTAAAGACCGAAAGCTACCTGGAAAAGATGTCTGTCGCGTAAGCGGCTGTCTGAAAGGAGCGCAAGATGAAAGGATTAGTGAAACGGTTCTTCAGGTGCGAGAGCGGGCAGAGCCGCGTGCGGCTTGCCCTGGTGCTTGCCCTGGCGGCCGTGGCCCTGATCGTAAGCCTTGGTACTTTATCGGAAGGTATCAGTAGCACATTCGACCAGTTTCCGGCATCGTTGTAGAAAACTATCGACGTGAGTTGTCCACTGGAACAGGAGAAGAGACATGAAGAAGCTGATGAGACTTTTCAGGAAAGAAGAAGGGCAGAGCCTCGTTGAGTATGCCCTGATAATCGCCCTCGTGTCCGTTGCCCTCATCGTGGGCCTGGGCGCGCTTTCGACCGAGATCCGCAATGCGTTCACCGATATTGTCACCGCACTGTAAACATCCTGCAATAGAACAGGCGGGCCGGTTTTTGCCCCAAGCTCCCCCGGGTGAGACCGGCCCGCCGTGTACCGAAAGAAGGAACCGTTGTGAGCAGAGCAGCTTGTGCAAGAAGCGCCTTGCGATTGGGCCGGGCCGGCAACGGCCGATTCACCCCGGCAGCGTGCGGGCGGCGTTGGCGCGAGAGGGGGCAGGGGGTGGTCGAGTACTCCCTGATCCTGGTGTTGGCTTCGATTGCCGTTGCAACGGCTGTGGGCGCGTTTGGCGATGCACTCTTGGCACATTACGACGACATCATCGAAGCGATTGCGAGCCTCTGACGCTTGCGGAGCATGATTGTTTTTTATGGAATCATTCGCGAGATTATCTTTCGTTGCAATAATTGTTGCCGCCGCCGTCTACGATCTTCGTGAGCGGCGCATCCCCAACTTTCTCACGGTCGCTGCAACGGTGCTGGCCCTGGCGGCCCACTGTTGGGCGGGCGGATATGATGGTTTGACAATTTGGTTTTGGGGCCTGCTGGCCGGAGCGGGGCTTCTGATGATCCCGTTTGCCATGGGAGGAATGGGCGCGGGCGACGTGAAGCTGCTTGCCTGCGCGGGAAGCATGCTCGGAGCAACGCAGGTGTTTTACGTATTTGTTGCGTCGAGCCTGCTCGGCGCGCTGCTGGCGCTTCCGGCCCTCGCGGCCCGCATGCAAAAAGCCCGCGAGGCCGGCGCCCCGGCCCGCCATATTCCCTATGGCTTGCCCCTCGCGGTGGGGGTACTACTAGGAGCCGCAGGAGCGTGGTTGAAATGATAGCACTCAGAACAAGAAGAACCAGGCAAAAGGCACAGGCCATCGTAGAGCTGGCATTCGTGCTGCCGGTGCTGTTGCTCGTAATCATGGGCATCATTGAGTTTGGCCGAATTTTCATGGCCCAGCAAACGATCACCAACGCGGCGCGCGAAGGCGCCAGGTTGGGCATTTTGCCCTCCAGCACCGTGTCCGACGTCCAAAGCACCGTAAACGCATTCATGGACACCGCTGGGCTTACGGGCACCCCCACGATAACCGTGGCGAACGTAGGGCCGACCGTACAGCCCGGCGCGGCCACTTCCGTAGCTGTTCAATACGAGTTGCCGATTCTTACCGGCAACATAATACCGGGCCTGGGGCAGACGATTGCATTGTCTCACGCCACAGTGATGAGGCACGAATAGCAGCAACCAACGAGCCTGTTTTGGCTTCGTGACCAGGAGACATCGACATGAGCAAGCGCAAACCAATTGTACTCTTGATAATCGCAGTTGTCCTCGGATTGCTGGCGACCACGGCAACCGCCCGTTTCGTGGAGAAGCAGGGAGCCGGCGGCGCATCGGGGAAAATGGTCCTTGCGGCCGCTGAAGACCTTCCGGCGGGAACGCGCATAACAAAGGAGAGCCTGAAGGAAATTCACTGGTCGGCGAAGGCGATCCCCGCCAGCATGATCACCGAATACGACGACGTGCTAAACTGGTTTGTGAAGTCGCCCATCGCCGCCGGCGAGCCGCTGGTGATGAACAAGCTGTCGGACATCTCCCACACGGGTGATATCGCCGGGTACGTGCCCGAGGGCTACCGTGCGATGGCGATTCAGGTTGACATGGCCGTGATGGCCGGCGGATTGCTCGAGCCCGGGTCGTTCGTCGACCTGCTTACCGTGATGGCCGACCGCGGCGGCCGCAACCCGATGAGCAAGATCATCCTTCAGAACGTCAAGGTGCTGTCTGTTGGGATGAGAAAAAGCGACGACGAGGAAGAAGACAGCGGCGCCAAGAAACCCAAGGGCTCGGAGGAAGTCGTTACGCTGCTGCTTCGGCCCGAAGAAGCCGAGAAACTCGTACTCGCGATGAACAAGGGCAAGATACAGGTAATGTCCAGAGGAACCGCCGACAGCGACAACGTCGACACGGCGGGCTCCTCGTGGGACGGCATCATTCCCTGGAAGGCGAACAAAAGCACTCAAAAGCCACAGGCCGTGGCGAAGGTCTCGGCCGAGCCGATGGAGCCTGTGCACACCCCCGAAGAATTGTCCAACCGGGCGCGCACCCTCGAGGCAAAGGGCGAGCTTGAGGCGGCAAGAGAATTGTACAACCGGATAGCGGATGAGTTTGCCGATCACGAGCCGGCCGCAGCAGCAGCCGAGCGCGTGGGGGCGATCACAGCCCAAATCGACCAGGGCCGCGAGGAAAAGGTACAGTTGAGCAAGGCCGAGAAGATGCTCGCATCGGCCCGCGAAATGCTGAATAACGGTTTTTTCGACAAATGCAGAGAAACGGTAGGGGCGGTCATGGAAGACTGCGGATCGCTCACCTTCCGTGGCGAGGAGGTCAGCAGCATCGTCTCCAGTATCAAGGTCAAGGCCGACGGCCACGAGAAGCGCGCAAAGATCGACTTTCAGCTCTTCCGCAACTGGCTGCAAAACGGCAACACCGACCAGGCCGACGCCTACCTGAAGAAGCTGCAGAAGAACTACCCCGAATCCAAGTACTGCCGCGATGCTCTCTCGATGTGGATCAAGCGCAAAGCCGCCGCCGAAGAACTCGCAGTGACCCCGGAGCAGCCCCTTGATAAAGACCAACCATAAAGAACGCCTTTCGCTGGTAGCGCCGTGCGCGTTTGCCCTGGTGCTGATCATGATCCTGGTGCGCATCGAGGCCGATCCCGGCGGCATCGTGCAGAAGATCGCTTCGGTATTCTTCATCGAGCCGTTTTACAGCGAAGCCTCGCCCGAGCTGCGCGGCGGAGTGATCTTTGCAACGTGGCTGGCAGTGGCAGGTATAATACTCAAGGCAAGAAAACAAAGCCGTGGCTTTCGGATGGTCCTGTTGATGCTGTTTCCGGCGGCGGCGGTGTGCGCATTCAACGGGCTGTTCGAAGTCAGCACCATGGTGCCGGCAGTGGCGCCTACCGCCGTTGTAGCCCTGATCGGCGCCCTGCTTTACGAGGCCGCCGTTGTTTGCACCCTGGGCAGATTGTCGCTGGCAATGATTACTCTTGCGGCCTGCGGCGCCTATGGGATGTTCACCGGCCTGGGGTTTTGGGGGGCCGGCGTAGCGGCCCTGGCAATGGCGGTGGCGCAGCTTGCGTGGTCGGGCATCGAGATGAACCTTTTCCGCTTAACTTCGGCCCTGCGAGACCGAAAATTCGAGTACAGATAGACATATGCAAGGCCGGCCCGAGAGAGGGCAAACCGGCTCGGCGTTGGGATGATTACAGCCGCGCGGACCTTGCGGGCGGCATCATACGCGGTTCGCCTCGCCGCCCGGCACGACCAACACCCGGCAGAGAATCTAAAGCCGGCCATGGCTGCAGCAAATGGCAAAAAGAAGAAAGATCGCGATCATAAACACCGATGACGATTCGGCCCGGGCAATTTGCCGAGCCGCCGGCATTGGTGACGACGGCTCCGAAGCTCAAACGTTTGCGGAGGCCGGCGCCGCAGCCGAGTTCCTCGCAGGCGCCGGAGTGTCCGTTGTGTTCTTTGGCATCGACCAGGATTCCGGTGCAACGCTGCAAGCGATACAGAAGTACACCCAAGGCAACTCGCGCGCAGCCGTTATCGGCATCACCGACAGGGTATCGTCGGAGCTGCTGCTCGAGGCCGTCAGGGCCGGGGTCGACGAGTTCGTCACTGCCCCGCTCGACGACAAACGCATTCGCGAGTCGGTGCGAAACGCCTGCCGAAAAAAAGGCATACTCCAGCCCGACGGGCCGGCCGCCGGGGGCAAGGTGTTTACCGTGTTCAGCGGCAAGGGCGGCTGCGGCAAAACAATGCTCGCGACCAACCTGGCATACCACCTCACTCGCATCGACAACGCATCGGTGATCGTGGCCGACCTGAACCTGCAATTTGGCAACGCAGCAACGTTTCTTGATCTTCAGCCCCGGCACACGATCATCGACTGCCTGCGCGGCGACGGCGTTGTGGAAGACGAAATGCTCGTGCGGATGCCCTGCAAGCACTCTTCCGGGTTATCGATAATATCCGTTCCCGACGACCCCGCCGACTCCGACCAGGTCCGCCCGGAGCACGTGCAGGCCCTGCTGGAGGCCCTGAGGCGAAGGTACGACTTCGTCATCGCCGACACCTCGAGCAGCTTCGACGAGCTGAACCTTGCCGCGCTCGACGTGTCCGACAAGATCATACTCGTCTCCGACACACTCGTGCCGTCGGTGCGAAACACAGAGCGATGCCTGCGCGTATTTGAAAAACTCGGCTATGACGGTGAGAAGATCGCGCTTGTGATCAACCGTTGCGACAAGCGCGTGGGCTCGAGGCCGAAGGAACTGCAGCAGGCCTTTGGCAGGCCGATTGCCGCGTTTGTGCCAAACGATTTTGAAACGGTCATGAATTCCGTTGATGCCGGCTTGCCGGTAGCCGAGACAGCCGAAAAATCCGCCGTGGTGGCGGCCATCCGCAGCTTGGCGCTCAGCCTCGCAGGCTGCGATGGCCAGAAGGAGTTCTCGACCACCGGGATCTTCCGGAAACTGTCGGTCTTGATCAGGAAGTAAACAGATGTCGTGGACAAAACGCCTTCATTCAGACTCAGGCTCAGCCGGCTCATCGGCGGTTGAGGAAGCTGCGCAGCATCAGCCTCCCGCCCAGCCCGGCCGGGTCGACGACCTGCCGCCAGTGGACGACACATTCGAAGAGATAAAGACGCACATCCACAAGAAGCTTCTTGATGCGCTCGATCTGTCGAAGCTGGAGTCGGCCGGCCGCGACGGGATCCGCTCGCAAGTGACCATTGCCGTCGACGACCTCCTAACACTCGAGGGGGCCGTGCTCAGGCGCGTCGAGCGCGACCGCCTCATCGAGCAGATACTCGACGAGATACTGGGCTTCGGGCCGCTCGAGCCGCTGCTGCAAGACGATTCTGTCTCCGATATACTCGTCAACGGGCCCAAGAGGATATACGTGGAGCGCGCGGGCAAGCTGGAGCTTACGCCGGTGGTGTTCAAAGACAATCCCCACCTGATGAACATCATCGATCGCATTGTTTCGAGGGTGGGCCGCCGCGTCGACGAGTCGTCGCCGATGGTCGATGCCCGCCTGCCCGACGGCTCGCGCGTCAATGCGATCATTCCGCCGCTTGCCATCGACGGGCCGGCGATGTCGATCAGGAAATTCGGCAAGAAAGCGCTCAGCTTCGACAACCTGGTGCAGTTTGGCGCTCTCACGCCCAACATGGGCCAGTTCCTGCGAGGATCGGTGATCGCACGCCTCAACATACTCGTTTCGGGCGGAACAGGTTCCGGAAAGACAACGCTGCTCAACTGCCTGTCGAGTTTTATTCCCGCCGACGAGCGCATCGTTACCATCGAAGACTCGGCCGAGCTGCAGCTCCAGCAGGATCACGTGGTGCGCCTGGAGACGCGCCCGCCCAACATCGAAGGCCAGGGCGAGGTAACCCAGCGCGACCTGGTCCGCAACTGCCTCAGGATGCGCCCCGAGCGCATCATCGTGGGCGAGGTGCGCGCGGGCGAGGCGCTCGATATGCTCCAGGCCATGAACACCGGCCACGACGGCTCGGTCGCAACCCTCCACGCAAACTCGCCGCGAGATGCAATCACCCGGCTCGAGACCATGATCGCAATGGCCGGCGTGGACCTGCCCGACAAGGCAACTCGCCAGCAGATCAGCTCGGCCGTTGACCTCATCATTCAAGCGGCGAGGCTCTCCGACGGCAGCCGAAAGGTGATCGCAATTTCGGAAGTGATGCACATGGAAGGCGACACCATCGTCATGCAGGATATTTTCACTTTCGAGCGGACCGGCCTCTCCGAAGACGGCAGGATTCTCGGAATGATGGGGCCTACGAGCATACGCCCCCATTGCTGCGAGCGCATCAAGGCGGCGGGCATCGAATTCGCCGCCGACATGTTCGAAAAATAGTTCGGAGGTAGCAATGCCAACCGGCCTGATGATAATAGTATTCCTGGCGGCAACCGCCGGATTTGTCGCGCTGTTCATGTTTTTCGGCGGCAAAAAGGCAGACCCCCGCGGCCGCGCACTGCGCAGGCTGGGCGTGGCGGCGCCCAGGCACATAGCGCAAGCACCCTCTTCGGTGCTGAAAAAAGAAATACTGCTGGAGCACAACCAGGCAAGGAAGCGCTTCAGGCTGCCGAGATCGAACAGCCTCAGCAAGTTGCTCGACCGAAGCGACTGCGGGATGCGGTCTAATGTTTTCATGATGCTGTGCCTGGTCATGGCCGCCGCCGGCGGCGGCACCACGTGGCTGGCCAACCAGAGCATCCTCTCGGCCGCCGCAGCCGCAGGGGTGCTCGGCATAGTGCCGTACTTTTACGTGAAGATGAAGTACAAGCGCCGAAGAAAACTTTTCACCGAGCAGTTTCCCGATGCCCTCGAGCTGCTCACCAGCACGCTGCGCTCGGGGCAGGCCTTCGCAACCGGCCTGATCAGCGTGGCCGATGAGATGCCCGATCCGATCGCCGCCGAGTTTCGAATGACCTTCGATGAGCAGAACTACGGCGTGCCGATGGAACAGGCCCTGCTGAACATGGCCGATCGCATTGGCACGATGGACGCCGACTTCTTCGTGACCGCCATAAACATCCAGCGCGAAGTAGGCGGCAACCTGGCGGAAGTGCTGGACAACCTCGGCAAGACAATCCGACAGCGGTTCCGAATCCTGGGGCACATAAAATCGCTCACGGCCCAAGGCAAGCTCTCGGGCATTGTAGTGGGCCTGATGCCGGCGGGCCTGTGCCTGGTGCTGCAGATTCTCAACCCCGAGTACATGGGCCAACTGTTTACGACCGAGCTTGGCAGAATCCTGCTTTACGTCTCGGTCGGAATGCAATTCGTAGGTTTTCTGTGGATCAGGAAGATCGTACAGATAAAGGTTTAGGCTGCCATGAGCATATCGATTCAAATAGTAATATTCGCGGCCGCCATGCTGGGCTTCCTCGGCATAGCCAACCTCTTTGCACAGGCAAAAGAAAACAAGCAGCGCAACCAGCGCCTGGGCGGCAGATCGCACCAGACGCACCCCGGCGCCCAGGAACACGCCGACCTCAAGTCGATGCTCTCGGGCGGGCTCGAGTCGGTAGGCAAGTTGCTCTCCACCTCGCAAAACCAATTCAAGCTTCAAGAGAATCTCCAACGGGCCGGCTATTACGGCCCGCGCCCGGTAACTGTATTTCTCGGTGCCAGGGCGGCTACGGCAATTGCCCTGCCGGCGGCGTTCCTGCTGTATCAGTCGGTGCTCGATCTGCCGCTGAAGCTCGTGGTTGTGGCGGTGGCGACCCTCCTGGTGCTCGGCCTGCGGCTGCCGGGATTTTGGCTGGCGCGAAAGGTGAAACAGCGCTGCGCACGCCTGAAGGGCGACCTTCCCGACTGCCTGGATCTGATGATCGTTTGCGTGGAATCCGGCCTGGGCATCGACGCCGCGCTGCTGAAGATCAGTGACAAAATGAGCATCACCTGCGCAGACCTCTCACAGGAGCTGCGCCTGGTGCACCTCGAGATGCAGGCCGGCAATCCGCGGCAGCAGTCGCTGCGCAACCTCGCCCAGCGCACCGGTGTGAAAGAAATCCAATCGCTCGTGGCAAAGTTGATCCAGAGCGAGAAATTCGGCACAAGCGTGGCAAAAGCGCTGCGCGTGCATGCCGACACAATCCGCGAGAAACGCAAACAAGCCGCCGAGGAAAGAGCCGGCAAGACCGCAGTGAAGATGCTGTTTCCGCTGATATTCTGCATTTTCCCCGCGCTCTTTGTGGCCATTCTCGGGCCGGCGATAATTCAGATGCTCGCCACACTTGGCGGAGGTCTGGGGTAGAACAAATGAAACCTGCTACGAAAAAGGCGCTCGTTGTGATTGCCGGCAATCTGGTCAACCCGGTTCTCGGGGTCATGTGGGCGATCTTTGCCGTTTCCACATGGATGACCTGGAGCCGAACGCACTCGGTGGTGGCACTGCTGTTGTTCTGTGTAAACACCCTCTTCGCGGTGCTATTCGTTACGCGCAGGCACTCGAAGGCCATCAGCAACGACCCGAAAGACTGGATGATAACGGCCGCCACCATCCTGCTTTCATTCTCGTTGCGAGTGGCACAGCCCGCCGGCGAATTCGCACGGGTGGCATCGCAGGGCATACAGGGCGCGGCCGTGTTACTCATCCTCATCAGCCTGGTGGCGCTGGGCCGAAGCTTCGGCCTGATACCAGCCAACAGAGGCGTGAAAACGCACAGCCTGTATTCGTGGGTACGGCATCCGCTTTACAGCGGCGAGATTCTCTTCTACTTCGGGTTCGTCCTGGGGAACCTGTCGCTGCTCAACGCCGTCATATTCACGTGCATAATACTGGGCCTCAGCGTCAGGGCCTCGTCCGAAGAAAGGCTGTTGAAAAAAGATCAAACCTATGCGGACTACCTCAAGAGGGTTCGCTTCAGATTCTTCCCGGGCATATACTAGCAGCGCCCGTATTGGTTACGGAAGGCCGGTGAGACGATGGATTATCGCAAAACAATGGGCACCGCCGTGGAGCCCTTGTCGAAGCCCGACCTGCAGGACATAGTCTCGAAGATTGTTGCCCTGCCCACCTTGCCGCAGCTTGCAAGGCAGATCGCCCTTATGGTCGACGATCCAAAAAGCTCGGCCGCCGAGGTGGGCGAGGCAATCCGGCGCGACCCCGCCACGGCGGCCCGCATCCTGCGCCTCGTCAACTCGGCTTACTACGGGCTCACCAGCAAGGTCAAAACCGTGCAGCAAGCCGTGAGCCTGCTCGGATTCCAGGTCATCCGCAGCATCGCGGTCAGTACGTCTTTGCCCAGTGCGTTCAAGGGCCTGCTCAACACCAAGGCCTTCAGCCCGGAACGGTTCTGGAAGCATTCGCTGCTAACGGCCTGCCTGTGCAAGAGCATCGCGAAAAAGTGCAAGGGCATCGACCCCGAGGCGGGGTTCGACGTGGGCCTCCTGCACGACATCGGCAAACTGGTGATGGCCTGTTTCGCCGCCGAATACGTGAGCCTTACCATAAGCAGCGCCCGCAGCAATGAGTGCTCCTACGATTCCGCCGAGCGGCAGATACTCAACACAACCCACGGCGCAGTGGGAGCCTGGCTGGCCGAGCGCTGGAATTTTCCGGACGACCTCCAGAGCGCGATCAAAAGACGCCACGACCCCTGCGCGTGCGAAGAGGACCCGCTCATCGCCGTGCTGCAGTTCGCCAACTGCCTCTGCAAGGCAAAGGGCTACCGCTGTAGCGGAAGCTATGAAAAAGTAACTATCAGCGGCCCGCTCAACAAATGGCTGCACAAGAGAAAATGGAATATTGCGGAATTCTTCGCAAGTGTCGACCGGGAGGTGGCAAACAGCAAGATGCTGCTGTCGCAGATAAGCTAGATGTCGGATTCAAACGCGCCGCGTAAGCCCGCACTTGAAAATCCTACACATCTTTCAGCATTATAAACGCTTGCGCGAAAGCAGCAATCTCTGATACTTACAACGGGCAATCGACCGAGCGCCACGCCTGCTCGCCCCCGGCCGCTTTGCCTGCTTGATACAGGAGTACCGGCAATGGAATTTGAAGGCATCATTTCGCAAGACCCGGAAATGCTGAAGATCTTCGACCTCGTCAGGAAAATGTCCAAGATCGACGCACCGGTACTCGTGCAAGGCCAAAGCGGCACCGGCAAGGAACTCATCGCCAGGGCCATTCATGCCCAGAGCCCGCGCAATAAGAATTCGTTCGTAGACATCAACTGCGCCGCCGTGCCCGAAACACTCCTCGAGAGCGAGCTTTTCGGTTACAACAAGGGAGCGTTCACCGGGGCCGCGTCCGATCACAAGGGATACTTCGAGCAGGCTCACGAAGGCACGCTATTCCTCGACGAAATCGGCGAAGTCCACCCAGCCGTCCAGGTCAAGCTGCTTCGGGTGCTCCAGGAACACAGAATCCGCCCGCTGGGCGGCAGCAACGACGTAAGCGTCGACATCAGGATCGTCTCCGCAACCAACACCGACCTCCTCCAGGCGGTGCGCGACCGAATCTTTCGGCAAGACCTCTACTTCAGGCTCAACGCCATCGTCATAAATCTGCCGCTGCTGCGCGATCGCATCAACGACGTGCCGCTGCTCGCACGGCACTTCCTCGGCATTGCGTGCAACGAGATGGGCCTCAGCAACGTCGACATCGACCCCGAAGTGCTCGGCAAGCTAATGCGCTACTCCTGGCCAGGCAACGTCAGAGAACTCCAAAACATGATCGTGGCAGCCGTGTGCTCCTGCTTCATGGCCGACAGCTCCGGGCCCAGCGACGTCCGCCGGGTGATAACCCTCGACGACTGCCCCACCCTCAACGAAAAAGTTGCGCGCAGCCCCAGGAAAACACGCCTCACCGACGTGCCGTTCTACGAGGCACGAGCACAATTCGAGAAAGACTACATCGAAACGCTCCTCAAGCGCTTCGATCACAACATATCCGCAGCATCAAGAGCCGCCAACATCTCACGCAAGAGCCTCACCACAAAGGCCGCAAAATTCGGCCTCATCGAACCCGTCCGCAGAGCCGAAACCCTCGAACCCGAGCCTGTCATGATCTGACTTTCAACGGGCTGCAGGCGCGGATGGACGAGCCGGATCGACGACGACGATTCGAAGATTTGGGCCCCAGCGTTGAAACGCTGGGCTACCTTCAGCCGTGCCTACGGCACT
>JABMSA010000789.1 GCA_013202185.1 Planctomycetota bacterium | reverse complement strand
TACCACGCCATAGCCGACAGCTACCGCGCAACAGGCATCGACAACGAGTGGACAGAATGGTTCGACGTTTCGACCGGCGACCGCAAAAGCCTCGACTCCTACTACCAGACGGTGCCGTGCTGGAATCCCAAAGACGAAGACAGGGACGGCTTCATAGGCGCCCCGGCCGACTACAACCGCTGCCCCACCTGCAACATCTCCGACGCGGAAATCGACAACGACGGCGACGGAAGATCGGACGTCCGCAAATACGGCGCCCCCGACAGCAACGATCTCTTCTTCCAATACCATATTACCGACGATCCGTCGATGAGTGGCCTGGTGCCCAAGGACAGAGACAACGATAACCGCTATGGCCGCGACGACAAGACCTTCCAGATCGTAATGCTCCGCAACAACGTAAAGCCGCTGTGCATGACCGAGTCGGCTTTTGCCCACCCGCTGCTGGTTGCGGTGTGGGTCGAGCCCGACGCCCCCTTCCTCGGCCGGCGCCAGGTGCCTCCCGTCAGCGTTTCCCGCAACAGCAGCGGCGAACTGCGCGCACGCGCCACCGGCCCATCGCGCTGGATTCCCTTCTACCGGAATCCGGAGTGGGGCTACTTTGCCGTGGCCTGCTCGCGCGTGGGCGTGCTCAGCAGCCGCACCGGCGCATACAGCTTCACCTTCGACAATCATGCCGATCTGGACTACGACTTCGACTTTGACGATGCGGATTTCCAGGACCGACTCGACACCCGAGACGAGTGGCTGGCTTCGTGGAGCAACCTCTACGAGCCTGTGTGGACGGCCCGCCTGTGGTCCACGTCCGAAACCGTCAAGAGCATCGATATGGAAATCGCCAACCGCCAGGACGAGCTGAAGGAGTGGGACGACGTCAGCAAGAACTTCGTGTGGCGTACTCTCCAGGGCGGCGGATGGTGGGGCTGGGGGTGGTACGGGCATCATCACATTTGGATCGATCCGAATTCGGAGGATATCATCGATCCGGATGCCGTGCCCGAAGCCCACGACGCATTCGCCCGCATGCGCGACCCCCGGGGCGGGCGATTTCACGTGAGCGCCACTACTCCGCCCAAGGAATTGCAGGAAGCCCTGCGACACTGAGGTGCACTATGATCCGACGCAAGCACAACAAAGGAAACTCCCTCGTCGAGCTGGTGCTGCTGGTGCCGCTGTACCTCCTGATCCTGCTGGGGATGTTGTGCATCGGCGACCTCACCGGCATCAGAACGCGGCTGCGGTCGGCCGCCGAGCAAGCCGCCGCCCTGCCCTACGCCCCCCTCGACACCTCTGCCGTCGAGGCGCAGCTCTTCTCGCTCTACCCCGAGGGCGACCTCGTTGAGCTTACCCTCGACGAAGGCACGCCGGCGCCGTTTCCGCCTCCGGGAGAAATCCGGCGCATCATAGAAATCCTGGTCGATCCGCCCGGGAAACCGTGGGCCAGCGGGAGCTGGGAGTTCGTCGACGGCGAGCTGGTGCCCGTAGTCACCACCGGGCAATCGCAACGGCCGGCCCAACTGGCCGACCGGCACCTCGACGACGACGAGCCGGACCTGCTCGAGACCACCATGCAAGACTACATGCACGAAGTTTCGGCCAAGGCGCGCTTTTCGTATGATCCCGACTATATTCGCATTGGCCCGCCGCTCAACCTCAACCCGATAACGCTCGGGCAAGACCTGACCGCACGGCAAACCACGTGTGCGCGGGGCGACCTCGAGCGCGAGGTCGCCGGCGACGGCAGCGGCCACCCCATCGAGCCACTCGTGGAATTGATGCCCAACGGCCGGCCCATGCCCCATTTCCCCGGTTTCATGCAGTACCACAGAAGCTTCTGGCGGCCCGATCGGGAGAGGAGACCCTGATGACGCGCAAGATCATCCTCATAACCGCAGCGTGCTCGATGTTGATCGCCTACGGCGTGTTCCAACGCCGCCTGGCCGCCCGCAACGGCTACCTCGGCGGAAGCTTCAGGCCGGCAAACGTTCGCGTCGGAGTCGAGCCGCCGCCCGGATCGACGTTCGTGCGGTCGTATGAATCGAACGTAAACGGCGTGAAGACACGCATGGCGCATTACGTGAGCGCCTCCTCTGCACCGGAGCTGGTGAAGCGCTTCATCGCGCAGCACCCAAACGCCCGCAACAACGCGTTTGCGCCCGGCCTGATCCGCGGGGCCGGTTGCACTGCGGCGGGCTATGCGGTGGGCTCGCACGTGGTAGGAGTGGTGGCCGTTGATACACCCAACGGCTGCAATTTCTTCGTAACGCGGGCGCCGATGTCGCCGGTGCCGCGCAACACGCGCACAACGGCCGACGTGCCCGGCGTAGATGCGCCGCGCGTGCCCAGGCCGCTTGATTCGGTGAGAAAATTCAGCGTCGAGAATCTCGGCGGCATTCCGTCGGTGCTGGCCTTTTATGAAGGATGGGGCGCCATCGTCGACAACGTCGACTACTTCAAGGATGAAATGGCCCGCTCCGGATGGAAAGAGTCGGAGCTTGCAGCACGGTTGATGAACCAAACCATCGACGGAGAAGTGCTCTCCTTCACCAGGGGGGCCAGGCGCTGCTTCATTTACTTTGAGAAAGACCCCCGCAGCGGCAAGCTGACTACCGCGGTACTTTATCGCGAGAAAAACTGGCTGCCGCCCGAACACGCGTATTGATTTATCCCGGCACCGAGCTATCGGAGGCAAACAGTGAAGATCAAGCTAGCATTTGCGGTCGCAATAGCACTGGCATTCGCCGCGGCAATCGGAGTGAAGTCGCTCATCGACAATAGAACGGCCCAGATCCAGGACGAGAAGAACCTAGTTACGATACTGGTGGCCAAGGAGAAACTGAGGGCAGGCGACGTATTGTACGCCACCAGTTGCGACACGGCGCAAGTACAGGGAAGCCTCGCCAACACCAGCTTCATCGGCGCCGGCGATCTCAAGTATTTCATAGGGCAAACCCTGCTGAAGGGCGTGGCGCAGGGCGAGACACTGCTCAGGGATAACCTCGTCGAGCCCGCATCGCAGATCGATTTTGCCGCACAAGTAACCAAGAACTTCCGAGCAATCACCATACCCGTGGATCACGTTACCGGCGTTGCGGGCCTGATCATGCCCAAGGATCGCGTAGACGTGCTCGCGACGATTGTTGAACGTGTGAACAGCCCAACCGGCGGCACATCGATCATGCGGACAATCACCGTGCTCGAGAACGTCATGGTGCTCGCTACCGACAGCCGCACGGCCGAGCACGCTTCGATTCCTACGCGGTATCGCAGAGCCGGGCGCGGCGGCTACGCTTCGGTTACGCTGTCGGTTACAACTCTCGAAGCCCGCATCCTCACACTCACCCAGGCACAATCGCAGGGCATGCTCACGCTCACCCTGCGCAATCCGATCGACAAACAGAGCGACATAGACACAATCACCAGCGATGACCTGATGCCGTCCATCATAAAGGCTGCCAACGAAAGAGCTAAAACCGGAAAGAAAGACACCGACAGGACGATCAACACCACCATCAAGGCACCCTGACGGGCCGTAGCGACGAGGAAGAGAACGAGAAGAAGAAGACAGATTGAGGACAACGAGGACGAGAAGAAGAAAGAGAAGGATCGACGACGACGACGAG
>JABMSA010000070.1 GCA_013202185.1 Planctomycetota bacterium | reverse complement strand
GGCGAACTTATTCACCTGCCGCATGAAGCGGCGAGGGGCCTGCGTAAGCGGGAACTTTACTCACTGACCGAACTTCTTCACCTGCCGGACAAGCCGGCGAGGGGCCGCGCAGAAACCGACACCGGCCGGTATCCTGTCAATCTTTCGCTTCTGCCGGGCAAGCCGGCGAGGGGACACACTAAACGGATACGGTGTCAGGCACCGTAAGAGAAAGTCGGGCACGAAATGAAGGTGGTTGAAGTTGCGATAAAGCGGCCTGCGCTGGTGACTGTGGGGATGATCCTGGCCGCGCTCTTCGGCTATATTTCGCTCACCCGAATACCCGTGCAGCTTACGCCTACGATCGATCGGCCCGAGATCACGGTGACCACCGTATACCCCGGCGCCGCCCCGCCCGAGGTGGAAACTGAAATCACCGACAAGCTCGAGGAACAGCTCAACGCGGTTGAGAGCCTGCGCGAGATCCGATCCTCCTCGGCCGAGAATGTGTCTTCTATTACGCTTACGTTCGACTGGGGCACCGACAAGGACCTCGCCTCGATCGATATTCTCAAGCGGATCAACCTGGTTGGGGATCTGCCCGATGAGGCCCGGGAGCCGATCATCGCGGCCGTTTCCACCGACGAGGCGCAGGCGGTGATGTGGCTGGGGCTGCGCGGCGATCCGCCGGTAAACGTTCTTCGGGAGATCGCAAACGACCAGGTCAGGCCCAGGCTCGAGCGCGTCACGAACGTCGGCCGGGTGAGGGTGTTCGGAGGTGAGGAACGCGAGATAAGGATCATCGTCGATTACAACAAGATCGCGTCGAGGCAGATCTCGGTTCCGCAGCTTCGCCGGGCGCTCGATGCCGAGAACCGAAACGTAAAGGGCGGAGCCATCGATGAAGGCAAACGCCGCTACACGCTGCGAACCATCGGCCGGTTTGCGAGCCTGCGCGACATCGAAAACGTGATCATCACCAAAGGGCCGGGCGGCCCCGTTTACGTGCGCGACGTGGCCGAAGTGGTGGATACCTACGAAGATCGAACAGACATCGTGCGGGCAAACGGGCGCCCGGTAGTGATCATGGGCGCCTTCAGAAAAACCGGCAGCAACACGCTCGAGGTGTCGGGAGGGCTGATGGCCGAGATCGCGCGGCTGAAAAAAGAACTCGCGCCCAAGGGAATGGACTTCGACATCTATTATGATGCGGCGGAGTACATCGAAGACTCAATCGCAATGGTCAGGCGCAATCTGATCATCGGCGCTCTGCTTGCCTGCGGTGTTCTTGTGCTGTTTCTGCGGAGCCTGCGGTCCACGCTCATCGTTGCCATCAGCATCCCCGTGGCTCTCATAGCGTCGTTCGTGATCCTCAACGCTCTGGGCCGCAGCATAAACGTCATTTCGCTGGCGGGCCTGACCTTTGCAAGCGGCATGGTGGTGGACAACGCCATTGTGGTGCTCGATAATATCTTCCGTCACTTGCAGCAGGGCAAGAGCGCACTGCGGGCAGCGTACGACGGCGCCGTGGAAGTATGGGGTGCGGTGCTCGCGGCCACGCTCACCACGCTGGCCGTGTTCATCGCGATCATCTACGTACGCGAGGAAGCCGGGCAGATATTCAAAGACATTGCCCTGACGATCTCGTGCGCCGTGGGCTTGTCTTTGCTGGTGGCGATGACTGTAATACCGATGCTCTGCGGGCGGTGGCTCAGCGCCGACGGGCGGCAGCGTCGCGACGGAGGACGGCTCTCGGCCGCGTGCCGGAAGCTGCCGAATTTCGTTGGCCTGGGCGTTTGGGTGCGAGAGCTTTTTGTGAACGCGGTGCGGTGGTCAACGGGGCGCCGCCGGCGCGGCATCGCTGTGGTCGCCGTCGTTGTGGGCGGGTTCCTCCTGAGTTTGCTTCTTCTGCCCCCGGCCGAGTACCTGCCTACGGGCAACCGGAATTTCATGTTCGGAATAGTCATGCTGCCGCCCACGCTGAATATCAACGGTGCCGACGACACAACACGCATGATCGAGAGTTGCCTCGCGCAGGTCGACGAGCTCGAGGTGTACTTCACCGTCACCAGCCGGCTCAACATTTTCTTCGGCGGCAAGGCCGAGAAAAAGCACGCGCGGCGGATGCGCGACATCGTCGGCAGGATTCGCCTGATGCTGGCGGGCATCCCCGGCAAGCGTTTCTTCAACGTGAGCCAGGCGAGCATCTTTCAACGGGGCTTTTTCTCGGGCAAGAATGTGCGCATCGACGTTGAGGGCGACGATCTGCAACAGGTAGCGGCATATGCCGAGACGGTGCAAAACGGCGTTAGGCGGATTCCCGGGGTGATCTTCCCGTTGAGCAGCCTTTCGCTGGGAAATCCGGAGATACAGTTGGTGGTTGATCGCGAGCGTGCAGCCGACCTTGGGCTGTCGTCGAGCGAGATCGCCGAGGCGGTGGAGGCTGTTTTCGGCGGGCGCCTGCTTGCAACCGAATACCGCGCCCGGGGAAAGGAATACGACATGCTCATCCGCGGGTCGGCCGAGCCGATAAGCAGCCGATCCGAGCTCGAGCGCATGAGGATCACCGGCCAGGGAGAGAGCGTGAACCTGCTGAGCGTGGTCGAAGAGAGGCCGGCGGTGGGCCCGACCGTAATCGAGCACACGGAGCTCAGGAGGTCGGTGACGATAACCGCGCCGATCGCCGAAAGCGCGGCACTGGG
>JABMSA010000069.1 GCA_013202185.1 Planctomycetota bacterium | reverse complement strand
GCCTCGGCGAGCTTCCCCGCGCCGGGCGGAGCCAACACGCTGCATTACTTCGCCGTCGATCTCTACGATCAGGCGGAGGCCGAGCAGACCGCCGAAATCAAATACGACGACTCAACGCCGACTGTGTCGATTCAGCTTGCGGGAGCCGGCGGACCCAACTGGTTCACCGACGACGTGACCGCAACCGTGACCGCCAACGGCGACGGCGTTGCCATAACGTCGACTGAAATCAAGACGGACGGCGGCGGCTGGACTGATTACACCGCGCCGGTGGTTGTGAGCGGAGAAGGCGCCCACACGGTTAACGCACAGATCGAAACCGAAACAGGCAAAACGGCCCAAGCAAGCGCCACGTTCACCATCGACATCAGTCCGCCGGCCACATCGCTGGCGACCATCCCCGCAGCACCCAACGGCGTCGACGGCTGGTTCGTCACTCAGCCCAATGTGAGGCTCACGGCAACCGACGCAGGCGTGGGTGTCAAGGAGATTCACCACTGGTGGAACGCCGATGCCGAGACGGTCGCTCCGGGCGGATTTGTTGCTTTCAACGCGCCCGGCGGCATCAACACGCTCCACTACTTCGCCGTCGATCAGCTCGACAATGCCGGGCCCGAGCAGACGGCCGAGATCAAGTACGACGATTCAACGCCGAGCGTTTCCATCCAGCTCGCCGGCCCGGTAGGCGGGGCAGGATGGTACACCGGCAGCGTCGACGCTACAGTCACCTCCGACGGCGACGGCCGGGCGGTAACCGTTACCGAGATCAAGGTGGACGGCGGCCCGTGGGCGGCCTACGCCGCGCCCGTGACCGTATCGGACGAAGGCGCCCACACTGTGGAGGCCCGCATCGAAACCGAAACGGGCAAGCCTGCCCATACGAGTGAGACGTTCACGATAGACGTGAACCCGCCCGTCACGACGCAAACGACAAGCCCGGCCGCCCCGGACGGCACCGGCGGCTGGTTCATCACACAGCCACAGGTCGTCCTCAATGCTTCCGACGCCGGCTCGAGCGTAGCCGAGATCCACTACTGGTGGAACGCCGATGCCGAGACGGTCGTCGCGGGCTCGTCGGCGAGCTTCCCGGCGCCGGCAGGCGTCAACACGGTGCACTTCTTCGCCGTCGACAGCTACGGGCACGCCGAGACCGAGCAGACGGCCGAGATCAAGTACGACGGCTCGTCGCCCAGCGTGGCTATCCAACTCGCAGGCACACTCGGCGGCCCCGGATGGTATGAAAGCGACGTCGTCGCAACAGTTGTGCCCAACGGCGACGGCCTGGACGTTATCAGCACCGAGATCAAGGTCGACAGCGGCCCCTGGACGGCCTACCTGGCCGCCGCTACCGTGACCGGAGACGGGCAGCACACCGTGCGCGCACGCATCGAGACGACCAACGGCAAGACCGCGCAGTCGAGCGAGACCTTCAACATCGACGTCGGCGGACCCACAACGATCCTTGCCACGTTGCCGCCGGCGCCCGACGGCCTCGACAACTGGTTCCTCACGCAGCCACAGGTGCAACTGACCGCCGGCGACCCCGGCAGTGGCGTGCAGGAAATCCGTTACTGGTGGAACGGCGAGCCCGAGACCGTAGTCGCGGGCTCTTCGGCGTCATTCGCAGGGCCGGGCGGCATCAACACACTGCACTACTATGCCGTAGACGCCAATGGCCACGCCGAAGCCGAGCACACCGCCGAGATCAAGTACGATGATACCGCCCCGAGCGTGTCGATAGCTCTCGCCGGGCCGGGCGGGCCCGATTGGTTCACAGGCGACGTGGACGTGAGCGTCGCATCCGACGGCGACGGCGTGCCGGTTGCGGCGACCGAAATAAGAACCGATGGCGGCGGATGGACGGCCTACGCAACCCCGGTAACCGTCAGCGGCGAAGGCACGCACTCGGCCGTCGCCAGGATAACGACCGCCCGCGGCAGGACCGCAGCCGCAAGCGACACGTTCGTGATAGATCTGAATCCGCCGATCACAACGATGACGACTTCGCCGCGCTGGCCCGACGGCAACGACGGCTGGTTCGTTACCCAGCCGACCGTTCACCTGGCCGCAACCGACGCCGGCGTGGGTGTAAAGGAGATTCGCTACTGGTGGAACGCCGAAGCGCAGGTTGTTGTTTCCGGCGCCACTGCGAGCTTCGCCGCGCCGGGCGGCATCAACACGCTGCACTACCAGGCAGTTGATCTCTACGGTCAGGTCGAGGCCGAGCAGACCGTCGAAATAAAATACGACGACACCCCGATGAGCGTCGACATCGCCTTTGCCGGCACGGGCGGGCCCGACTGGTACGACGGCGACGTGGAGGCGACGGTGAGCGCGACCGGGCCGCCCGAAACGGTCATCGAGATTCGTGTAGATGACGAAGTCCTCTGGCGAGTCTACGCCGGTCCCGAGGCCATCACCGGCGACGGCCGGCACAGCGTGATCGCACGCGCGTCGATCGCCAGCGGCAGAACGGCCACGACTACCGGCTATTTCGGCATCGACACCCTGCCGCCGGTCTCGAGGCTGACGGTTAATCCGAGCGTGCCCGACGGCTACGGGCCCGAGTGGTACGCATCCGCCCCGACGATCACGATAGCAGCCGACGACGCCGGCGCGGGTGTCAGCGGAATAGACTACATCTGGGACGACACCGATGTCGTTCACGTGGCAGGCTCAACGGCCCGCCCGACGCTCGCCCAGGGCGAGCACGTGCTGCACTACTGGGCGATCGACAATCTCGGGCGTACAGAAGCCGAGCAGCAGGCAACGTTCCGGCTCGACAACATGCCGCCGACCATCGCCGACCCGTCGCAGGCCCCCGCCACGCCGGGTGTGAGCGACGACGTCGACATCAGTGTTGAAATAACCGACAGCATGGGCGTGGAAACCGCCAGCCTGTGGTACACACACGGAACAATCTGGCAGCGAATGCCGATGGCCCAACAAGCCGCCACCGACGTCTACCAGGCCACCATCCCTGCAACGGCCACGCCGAAGGTGGTGCGCTATATGATCAACGCCACCGATGCCAACGGCAACCAGGCCGTGAGCAACGGATACTGGTACTACACCGGCTCGGTCAACCTCACAGTCGACTCGCTGAACTACACCGGCGACCTCGGCGACGGCGGAGCCTCGAAAGTGGTGGCGTCTATCGGAAATACCGGCGCAACCGACATGGCCAGCCCGACGAAAGCCGAGCTCTACGTCGACGGCAGGAAAACTGCGTCAGTCGGCATAGCTTATGTAGCCTCGGGCGACAGCATTGACGTTGAGCTGCCGTGGACACGCACCGGCGGCGACCACCAGATCCGTGTGGTGGTTGATCCGGACGACGACGTGCCCGAGACCAACGAGAACGACAACGAACTGACCGACACCGTCAGCGTGGTCCGCTGCAATCTGATAGCCGAGAACCTCCAGGTTCCGGGCTCTCTCGCCGCAGGCGACCGCGTGACCTTCACGGCCGACGTTCGTGCGGAAGTCGGCACAGTCCAGTCGTTCTCAGCAACCATTTACATCAACGGCAGCGCGATCGGCGGCAAGACCATCAACGGCCTCGCCACCGGGCAAACCACCGGCGTGTCGGCATCGTGGCTGGTCACCGGCGGATCGCACACCGTTATGATGAAGGCCGACAGCCGCAACGGCATCGGCGAAAGCAATGAAGGCGACAATACGGTCAGCCAGGCGCTGCCCGTGGTGCCGCAGCCCGATTTCGTGGCCGACTCTCTCACGCCTTCGACGACCGATCCGATGCCCGGAGAGGCCGTGGGCCTCGAGGCCGTTGTTCGAAACACCGGCGCCGCTTACACCGGCGGCGTTGCGGTGCAGTTCTACGCAGACAACAGCTCTTTCGCCACGCTCAACTTAAACGGCATGGCGTCCGGCGAGGTGCGCACGCTCACCGTCAGTTGGACGGCATCGCCGGGTCATCACGTTCTCAGGGCCACCATTGATCCGTCCAACCACGTGGGCGAGAGCAACGAAGGCAACAACAGCGCCACGGCCACAAGCGACGTGCCGGGCCTCACCATCACGCCGTCGACGGCGCACGTGTGGGCGGGCCAGGCCACGCCGCTCACCTACACGCTGCGCAACAGCGGCGGCGTAGCCCTCAACGTCACGGCGGCCGGCAGCCCGGCGGCATGGCTGACGTTGAACTCGGGCGTTCCGGTGGTGCTGGCGCCCGGGCAATCGGCCCCGCTGGTGTTCTACTGCGCGGGCCTCTCGGCCGGCTCGCACAATACCGTCATAAACGTAACGGCCGTCACGCCGGCGTCCGACGTGCTCAACCTCTCCACACCGGTGAGCGTGACCGCAACCGAACTCACGACCTCCTACACCGTAGGGCTGGCCGCAACGACAAACGTAAGCCGCGGGCAGCAGGTCAATGCGACGCTCACGGTCAAGAACACTTCAAACCAGGCCGGAACGTTCGACCTCGCCCTGTCGGGCGCGGCGGCAGGCTGGGCTCAACTGCCCACCACGCAGATTTCGCTGGGAATAGGGCAGCAGACGTCTGTGACGATTCCCGTGAGTGTTCCCACCGATCCCGGCACGCCGGCTTCGGCAGGCCTCCAGGCCGACGTCTCGCGGACCGGCACCGGCCAGACGCTCTCGGCATCTGTGACGTTCAACGTGAGCGAAGGCCCGATCATCAGCGCCCTGTCGCCCGCCGACGGCACAACGCTCGGCTCGAACACCGTGGCCTTCCAGTGGCAAACCAACGTCTCGTCGTCCACGAGCATCTTCTATCGCGAGCAGCCGGCGGGCGGGGCTCCGGTGGTTGAAGCGTGGACGGAGACCACGGGCGTGCCCGGCACCAGCCACCAGTGTGTTTCGGCGCCACTCGCTCGCGAACAGTGGTACGACTTCTACGCCGAAAGCTCAACGCCCCACGGCACCACCGCCACGGCCATTCGGAGCATTTACATCGGCCGCGGGGTCGTGTTTGTGCAAAACGTCTTCAACTTCAACATCGACCGCGACTACGACCAGCGGCGCAGCATAGCCGTTCGCAACAACGACAACAACCCACATCAGGTACTCGTTGGCGTGGCCAACGTGCCTCCGGAATTGATCGTCGGCTTCGTCGGCAGCGGCTCGATGGACCAGATGCTGACGCTGGGCCCCGGCCAGACCGCCAACGTGACGCTTGTGATGCACGGGCAAGACCTTCCGGCCCCGAACCTTTCGTTCACGGCCACGCTCAGCAACTTCGGCCTGGCCGGCGAGGACGAGAACATCACCGACTCGGCGCTCGTCAACCTCAACGTGCACTTCCAAAACTTCAACTTCAGCGTTCAGGAAGTGGGCAGCGCCCCGAGCACCCTCGCCAAGACCTTCGAAGTGCACAACCTTGGCGACACGATCACCGACCTCAACATCAACCCCGGCGGCGGCCTGGCAGGCATGACCCTGTTCGATCCTGAAATCCACCACGGCTACCTCGGCGCCGGCCAGAACCGGCGGTTCACCGTTACGCCGTCGCTCTACGTGGGCTTCGAGACCCTCGCCGGCACCATCAGCGTTCGAGGCGGCAACATGACCGTCACGCTGCCCGTGTCATTCTCAGTGCCCGACGGAATGGGCGTGTACGTGGGCGTCATCGGCGGCATTCCGCAGGTGCCCGCATTGCCGATCGGCGCCGACGTCGTCGTCAACGACCCCAGCGCGGGGCAGATCGTCATACGAGTGGGCGACGGAACAAGCGACCCGTGCGAGACGACCATCTACGTCAGCTCGTTCCCGGTCGGCGGGCCGGCTCCGCCGCAGGTAACTCAATACACCAACGGGCTGGGCCAGCCGTGTGCGATTCTCATTATCGTCACGCCACGGCCGGACGGCGGCTGGCTGCAATGGACCATCGAAATGATCAACATCTGCGACATGGCATACCAGTTGCCCGGCATCAACGTGCTCATCTCCGAGCTGCTGTACATGGCCGAATGGCAGTTCCTGAACGGCTTCATCAACAACGCCCAACGCAACTGGTTCAACTGGATCGCGCAAAACGTGTGGCCGTTCTGGGAGCTGATACGCCCGAACCTCGATCCAAACGGCGGCGGCGTGGTCGAGCCCGGCGAGCCCGGCTCGGGCGGGCCCGGCCCGGGTGACGGTGACGGCAACACCACCCAGCCGTCGGACGAGGGCGCCGGCGACATGGCCGACGACGCCGCCAACGACAACGGCAACGACTCGCCACCTGCGCCCGGCTCCGACTCCTACAACGGCGGCGGCGCAAGCATGGACCGCAGCGCCCGAAACTGGTACTGCACCAACCGTCCGAGCGTGGGCAACAGGGTAGGCATCCCCAGCAACGCCCGCCGCCGGCGTCGCAACGACGATTGGCTCAAGGACTACATGGATCGGGAGGCCGACCGGCGACGCAGGCTGGCAAGGGTCTGCTTGTTTGCGTCGGCGTTTGGCATGTTCGCGAGCCATCGCGACCCGACCAATCCGCTGAGCATCCCGGGCGCGCCCGGTCCGGACTACATTGCCGCCACAAGGGGCTCGATCGATATCGCGCGCTCGGCCGGCCAGTATCAGCGTATGGCCGACGATCCGCCGAGCCCGGTCTACACGCTCATCGGCGTGCCGCGGATTCCCGATCCGGCCGCATCGATCGGGCCGATCACACCCGTCTACGAGCAGATACACCGGGTGAGCGCATCGGCCGTGGCCGAAGAAAAGCTCGTGCAGGCGATGGTCTCGGCCATCGAATCGCGCGACGGCGCCGACCTCGACGGCTCGGAGCTGTGGTACATGCGCCAGGGCCGCACCCTGCGCAGGCTCACCGACCTCCTCCGCGACCAACAGCGCACCACCGCCAACGAGCTTGCAAAGCTAGGCGAGCTGATGCGCGCCGAATTCCCGGCCGGCCTCAGCAAGGCCGATGCCCTCGCCATCCAGCAGCACGTGGCCAACGACGGCTTCACGCCAACCGAGTTGGAGCGCCTGCTCGAGATCATCACGCCCGAAGTGGTCGAAGACTT
>JABMSA010000788.1 GCA_013202185.1 Planctomycetota bacterium | reverse complement strand
GGCAAACCGCAAGGAGGGTAAGAAGGGCCAACTTGAAGCCTCCCACCGAATGGATGGCTCGTGAGTAATACGTGTTCGATATCATTGCAGACCTCACGAAAAGCGAACCTGTCCCGCTATCGTCTATTCCGGCGGGCTGGGCGCGCGTCATCGGATTCATCAAGGATCACACAAAGTCTCGGAGTGTTTTTGAGCCATCATCACCGCGAACTTCATGGCGGCCTTCATGTCGTCGGCATTCGCCTGGGTGCCAGTTCATGGGTCCCCTGCCTTGGCAGCGGCCTTTGTATCTCCTTCCCCCATACGGGAATCACTGACGCTGTCTCAGGCCTTTCAGAATGGCGTCGGCGAGGGCATGCATGCCCTTGTCGCCGGGATGGCCGGCTACGCCGTCATGCGAGAACTCACGTTCGGAACGAGCATAATTCGCCTCGTCCTTGCCGAGAGTGCCGGCGTCGACAAAGATACCGCCCACTTCCCCGCAAGCCTGCTTCAAAATGGTGTCTTTGGCCTGGTCTTGCCAGAAACAGCTTCGCACAACGATGACCGGCTCGCTGTTCTCCTTCAGCCTTTTCAGGAGCTTCGTCACGTTCGCCTTGAATGCGGCCTTCGCTTGCTCCGAGGTCAAAGCGGGTACGTTCTCTCCGATCGCTACAATGACGAGGTCTGCCTTGAACGCAAGCTCTCTCTTGAGCCCGAAATCAATGTCGTAAGTTTCAAACTGTCTTTCAAAATCTGCGATATTGGTGACTACCGACGCGGGGTCCTTCTCGGCGGCCGCTGAGATGGCCTTCAGGACCAGATGCACGTAGTCGTTGTCTTTCGTGCTGGCCGCCATGCCCCAATTGCCCAGCCAACCGATGGCGGGTGCCGGCCCGTGCGTAGTGATACTATTGCCGAGGAACAGGACCTTGTTCGCCTTGATCCTGTGAAACATCACGTCCCGATCGCCGCTGGATGGCGCGGCAGAATCCGCGGTGGCCGTCAAATCGGCTTTGAGCTGTTCCTCAGCATACACCGTTGTCAGCGTGACCAAGTCGCATAGCAGGCCGAAGCACACGGTGGCAGAGATGATCCGGATTCTTGACGGCAGCAGGGCTTCCAACACGGCAGGACCTTTCATCGGGGCAGGCAGGAGAGAGTAACCGTCACCTGAGAAATAAGCTTACCTCTAGCGGCCGGCGCGTGCAAGAGTGCGCCGGGCTCACCGTCGGCGGGCGCGGCGTCGCGACCATGCGCATCGTCGTTAGGCGACAAGCACTCATCGGCCGTCCGCGTGTCGCTTTCGTGCTGTGCGTCGTGCTGATCGGCCGTTGTTGCTGGCTTGTTCCCTGCCTATTTGCGACTTGTTGCGAGCCTGTTTGTCTCGACCGTCAGGACGTCCCCGACGTGTTCCGCCGCGCTTTCCCAACTACCGGGGACGCCAGTATCGTATCTCCAACTACCGATTCCACGAAGCGCAGCAGCGTACCTACCTTCCGCGGTGCCGAGCAAGATCAATTGCTGGTCGCCCGGTCCTGGAACGACCTCTCTGCCTCTCAGCGCGTGGACCGCCGCGAGGAGAAACCCAGGCAACCGTGTTTGGCCCCCTCCGGGCCAGAGTCTTGACAACACAAACAGTCTCAACAAAAATGCTACTTGTACCGTTCAGTGTGCAATTACCTCAGAATCGTTCTGAGACCCGTGAGCGGTTACCCACGCAGAGCATAACAGGAGGAAAACGGCATGTTCCGCAAGTCGCAAGTTTCCAGGTACGCAGTCATATTGGCGGTGGCCGCTGGTTTTCTGCAGATCGCGGAAGGCCGAGAACCTGCTGCCGAATCGACCAATCGCAATCTGGTGCTCTGGCACCGCCAACCGGCCGGCGCGTTCTTCGAAGGAATGCCGATCGGCAACGGACACGTCGGGGCCATGGTCTTAGGCTCGGTTCCCCAGGAGCGGATCGCGCTGAATCATACTTGGCTTTGGCGGACCAACAAGCTGAAGGATCGTGAGAATCCGCAAACAGCACACCATCTGCCGGAAATCCGCAAGCTGTTCTTCGAAGGCAAGATCATCGAGGCCAGCGAGTTGGCCATCAGCCGACTCGGCGTGCAGCAGGGCATGACTTCCAAATACTCTCCCGACCCGTTTCAGCCGGTCGGTGATCTGTTGATTGACCTTGCCGGCCACCAGGATGTGGACGATTATCGGCGGCAATTGGACCTCTCCACGAGCATCGTCAGCGTGAGTTATCGACACGGTGAGGTGAACTACCTGCGAGAAGTGTTTGTATCGCGGGCCAATGGCGTCATCGTGATTCGCCTTTCGGCCGATAAACCGAGTTCCATTACGGGTCGCGTCACGCTGTCACGGATTGACGATCCCGAGTGCACGATTACGCCCTGGGCACAAGACAATCAGATCGGCTTCGAGGGAAGATTCATCGAGGGAGTCCACTTTGCCACCGCCGGCACCGTGTTGCATCGAGGCGGGCGGCTGCAACCGGCACAGGGCGCTGCGGCAATGGGCGTGCAGAGTGCCGATGAAGTGCTGATTCTCCTTGCTGTGACCACCAACAAGCAGACCGATCGGCCGAAACAGGACTGCCTGGCGAAGCTCAAGAAGCTCGACGGGAAGGCCGAGTTTCCCGCGCTTCAAGCGTCGCACGTCGCGGCCCACAGGGAATTGTTCGATCGGGTGTCGCTTTCCCTGCGTGGTCCGTCGCATCACAACCTGCCTACCGACGAGCGGTTGGCCCGGCTTCGAGCCGGCGAGCAAGACCCGGGCCTTTCGATACTGTATTTCCAGTTCGGTCGCTACCTGTTGATCAGCAGTTCCTGGGCCGGGGGTGCGCCAGCGAACCTGCAAGGCATCTGGAATGAGCAGCTCAATCCCCCGTGGAGTTCGGATCTCCACCACGACTGCAATATCCAGATGAACTACTGGGCGGCCGAGAACACGAACCTCTCGGAGTGTGCCGAGCCGCTGTTCGATTACGTCGAGAGCATGTTGCCGGCCGGCCGGGTGGCGGCTAAGAACCTCTACGGTTGTCGCGGCATCTACATCCCGCTAACGGGTGATCCGGCGGCCAAATGCCTGAAAACCGAGGGTCCCTGGTCGGAATGGCTCGGCGCGGGGCCATGGTTGGCCCAACATTTCTGGTGGCGATGGGAATACACGGGCGATAAACAGTTTCTCCGCGATCGGGCCTACCCGCTGTACAAGGAACTCGGACAATTCTACGAGGATTACCTGGTCAAGGACCCGCGCCCCGACAGCCCGCACTTCGGCAAGCTGGTCCCCGTTCCGTCGCAGTCGCCGGAGAATTTCTTCGTCGGAGGCACTCAGCCCGTGTCGCTCTGTATCGGCGCGACGATGGACCTGGAACTGATCCACGAGGTATTCGCCCATCTGCTAGAGGCCAGCGAGATCCTCGGTGTGGACGCCGACAAACGAGCAGCGTGGCAGCACGTGCTGGATAATTCGCCGCCGCTGCAGATCGGCAAGCACGGCCAATTGCAGGAATGGCTCGAGGACCACGACGAGGCGGAGCTGAACCACCGGCACATTTCGCATCTGTATGCCGTGTTTCCCGGCGACCAGATCGTTTTGGAAAGAGATCCCGAGCTGGCCCGGGCCGCGGACGTTTCGCTTCGGCGTCGGCTCGACGCCGGCGGCACGTATTGGCCGGCAGCCATCGATTGGCACGGTGCGGTGTTTGCCCGACTGGGACAAGGGGATCGCGCCTACGAATTGTTGCACGGCAACTTCACCAGCGAGAGCTGTATAGGCAGCAACTTGTTCAGTCTCTTACGCGGCGATCTGTTCCAGTTGGACGGCAATTTCGCCGGCACGGCGCTGGTTGCCGAGATGCTGCTGCAAAGTCACCACGCCGTCTTGAAGGTGTTGCCTGCGTTGCCCGCCGCATGGCCGGCCGGCTCCGTACGCGGGTTGCGGGCCCGAGGCGGCTTTGAAGTGGACATCGCTTGGGAAGATCGAAAGCTACAGGAGGCTGTGATCCGATCGCACCGCGGCAAAACGTGCCAAGTGCGAACCGATCACCCGCTGAGCGTCCGTTGCGGCGGAAAACCCGTTGCCACGAAAACCCAGGGCGACATCCTCCTGTTCGACACCCGCCCCGGGGGAATCTACGTCTTGAGACATTCCGATTGATGAGCTTCCCGTGAACACTTACCCAGACTTCATGATGTCGGTCTTTCGTAACGGACCGCCATAGTT
>JABMSA010000068.1 GCA_013202185.1 Planctomycetota bacterium | reverse complement strand
TCGATTTCCTGCTTGATCGCGCGGATAGCCTGCTGCACGATGCCGTCTTCGGCGCAGCCCGAGCTGCCCTGAGGATCCTTCGTTTCGGGAATGCCAAATAATATCGCCGCCCCGATGCCGGCTTCCTTGAGCCCGGCCACTTCCTTCACAAGCTCGTCCACCGACAACTGGTAGTTTCCGGGCATCGACGGTATCGGGAGGCGCCGGCCCTTGCCCGGCCGCACGAACAGCGGCATGATAAGGTCGTCGGCCGAGAGGCGCGTTTCGGCGATCATCCGCCGCAGGAGCTTGTTTTGCCGCATGCGGCGTGGCCGATAATCAGGAAAGTTCATGGTAATGGCCTTTCTTATTCAGCCTGCATTCAACCGGCAGCCTTGGAAGTGCAACGTCCGGTTTTGGTGAATGTACTTGTCATTCCATTGTGGGAGGAAAACTTTTTGCAAAAAGTTCTCCCCCACACCCCCTCTCAAAAACTCTTGGGCTTTCAGAGGGGTGCGCTGTAGTTTTGCATAAGCCTGACACCTCTTTCCGCTATACCGGCTCGGGCCCGTTGAGGTCATACACCCACGGCAGATCGCTCGGCCGGTAGTCGAGGATTTCGCTTGGGCTGAAATAGAGGCCGATCTCGAACTCCGCCGTCTCGGGCGAGTCGGAACCGTGAATGAGATTGTAGCGCTTGCTGATCCCGAAATCACCACGGATCGTGCCCGGCTGGGCGTCGCGACCAAACGTGGCGCCCATCAGCTTGCGGGCGGTGGCAATGGCCTCCACGCCCTCGAGCGCGCACGCCACTATCGGCGACGACGTCAGGAACTTCACCAGCGGCTCGTAAAACTCCTTGCCCTCGTGCACGGCATATTGCTCGCGGGCAAGGGCGTCGGTCACCTGCACCAGCTTGAGGGCTACTATCGCCAGGCCCTTCTGCTCAAACCTCTGCAGTATCCGGCCGATCAGCCGGCGCTGCACGGCGTCGGGCTTCAGCAGCACAAGCGTCCGTTCGAATCCTGTTTGCATTGTATCCGTTCTTTCTCCGATTCGGCAATCGTTGTTGTAGTTACGCGGCGGCCTCGGGCTATGCCGGCCGGCGGCTGCAAATCAGGGCTCGCCCAGGTCGGGGGCGCTGATCTCGACGCTCGATACCTGCGGCTGGTCGTCGCCCTGCGCGATTCTGGCGGCGGTTATCTCGGCGTCGTGATAAAACCACACCAGCCAGTTGTTGCGGATCGCCAGGGCCAGCAGTTCGGCCTTCGCGCGCATTGTGTCCATCGGATGATGATCGAAGGCTGTGTTGTAAGCCGGCCGCATGCAAGGCACGATCGGGGCGATGTCGCCGATGAAGATGATCCCCTGCCCGTCGGACTCCGCAATGATCGCCTGGTGATGATCGGTGTGGCCGCCGGTTACACGCACTCTGAAGCCCGGGATCGGCTCGCAGTCGCCGTCGAGCAGTTCCAACTGCCCTGCCCGCTCGAGCGGCACGAAGTTTTCCGGCAGGTATGTGCCCTTGGTAGCGGGGTTGGGGTTCGTGGCCGCTTGCCATTCGCCGCGCTGCACAAAGTAGCGCGCCTTCGGAAAAGTGGGCACGGCGTGCGCGACCTTGTCCTTCTTCTCGCGGAATTCGTCGTCGACAAGCCGCGTGCAGCTTCCGCAATGGTCATGATGAAAATGCGTTAGTATCACCGCCGAGATATCCTCAGGGTGCAATCCCATGCCCCCCAGCGATTTCACGAGGTGGATGTTGTCGGACATGCCGTAGATCTTGCGCATCTTCGCATTGTGCTTGCGGCCGGTGCCGCACTCGACCAGCACCACCCCGGCCGGCGCCCGCACCACCATGCAGCTCATGCTCAGCGTCACGCGGTTGCGCTCATCGCACTTCACCAGCTTCGACCACAACGGCTTGGGCACGATTCCAAACAGCGAGCCGCCGTCGAGCTTGAACGGCCCATCGCCGGCCGGCTCTATTTCAAAATCTCCGAGTTTCATCGCCGGCCGTCCTTACGCAACCATCCACGGCTTTTTCAATGTGTATCATTAAGGTACAGCAAAAGGGCGTGTATTTCAAGAGAAAACGGCGCCGCCCCGAGCCGGCTGTTATGTCGGAATCATCTGCTGCACCGGGGTGTGATCAATTATCCTGGTCTTTCTTATGTCTTGACGGTTCAGGAGCAGTGCGTCTACGGCCTCAAACCTCCGAAAGCCCAAGAGTTTTTTGAAGGGGGGCGTGGGGGAGAACTTTTTGCAAAAAGTTTCCCTCCCACAAAATCATCTACATCCATTCCGACGACGACGATTCGAAGATTTGGGCCCCAGCGTTGAAACGCTGGGCTACGTTCAGCCGTGCCTACGGCACTGCATAAGCCGAACACCGACCCAGGGATGCAGTCCTGTAAGGACGACTGAAAATAGCCCAGTAGTTCACTGCTGGGCTTGTTTTTCTTCTTGACTTCGGCCTCCGGCGTGGTATGATGTGCTCACTATTGCAGAAGCAACGGCGGCACGCCCGCCCGCCACCGTTGGATGCAACATCCGATCGATAGATGACCAAGGTGGCCCTCGAATGCACGCACAGCTTTCGGCAATGTCGCCCCGCGAGCGATGGGTTGCGGCCGTAAAGTTGCAGCCGGTCGACAGGCTGCCCTTCTGGCCGAAGCTTTTCGGCGCCTACCCGTGGATGCACAGCGCACCCTTTGCCGAGATGAACGAGGACGAGATACAGGATTGGATCGGCAGCGACAGAATCGCCGGGGTCTCCGGCTGCGTCAAAGAGACAAGGAGAAACACTACTTCCGAGACGATCTCTCAGAACGGCACGAGCCGCAGAACCTTCGCCACCCCGCACGGCCTGCCCCGACAAGTGCCTCGCAGGCGGCACCAACGCCATGCTCTGGATGCGGCCGGCCGAAGAAATCATCTCGAAGATAGAGGCCGACCTGGCCATTCTGCCCCACCATCGCGGCATCTGCATCACATCCGCCGGCGTCATGCCTCCGGCGTGCCGGCCGAAAACGATCAAGGCCGTCTGCGAGTGGGTAAAGCAATACGACGCGAGGATGAACTGACCCGCAACACCAAACTTTGGAGTGTCCTGTATGAAAGCAATAATGGTGATGTTCGATTCCCTCAACCGGCGAATGCTGCCTCCCTACGGCTGCAACTGGGTCCACGCGCCGAACTTCCAGCGCCTGGCCGAGAGGAGCGTGACGTTCGACAACTCATACGTGGGCAGCATGCCGTGCATGCCCGCGCGGCGCGAGCTTCACACCGGCCGATGCAACTTCCTCCATCGAAGCTGGGGGCCGCTCGAACCTTTTGACGACTCGACGCCGCAGATACTCAAGAACAACGGCATCTACACGCACCTCGCAAGCGATCACTACCACTACTGGGAAGACGGCGGCTGCACCTATCACAACCGATACAGTTCGTGGCAGATCTCGCGAGGCCAGGAGGGCGACCCGTGGAAACCCGACCTGACGATAAAGGACTGCTCCGATCAGATCAACAAAACCAAAGACAACTGGCTGCTGCAGGATGCTGTCAATCGAAAACACATGCAGGACGAGAAGGACCAGCCCCAGGCGAAAACGTTTGCCATGGGACTCGAGTTCCTCCGAACAAACTGCAATGAAGACAACTGGTTCCTCCAGCTCGAGACGTTCGACCCGCACGAGCCGTACTTCAGCAACCAGAATTACAAGGACCTCTACCCCCACGATTACGACGGCCCGATGTTCGACTGGCCCACCTACGGCCGCGTAACCGAAACGCCCGGACAGGTCAGCCATATGCGCTACGAGAACGCCGCACTGGTGAGCATGTGCGACGCCTACCTCGGCAAGGTGCTCGACCTGATGGCCGAGCTGAAACTGTGGGACGATACGATGCTGATCGTGAACACCGACCACGGCTTCCTGCTCGGCGAGCACGACTGGTGGGGCAAGTGCGTGCAGCCCTATTACAACGAGATCGCACACACTCCCCTCTTCATCTGGGACCCGCGCTGCAGCAAGAGCGGCGAGCGGCGCAAGAGCCTCGTGCAGACCATCGACCTGCCGGCAACGCTGCTCGAATATTTCGGAGTAGACCTGCCCAAGGACATGCAAGGCAAGCCGCTGCGCGACGCGATCGCCTCAGACGCGCCCGTGCGCCAGGCCGGGCTGTTCGGCATGCACGGCGGGCACGTCAACTGCACCGACGGCCGATACGTCTACATGCGCGCGCCCACCAGGCCGGGCAACGAGCCCCTCTTCAACTACACGGTCATGCCCACTCACATGCGCGGAATGTTCGGAATCGACGAACTCAAGACAACCCAGCTTGCCGAGCCGTTCGAGTTTACCAAGGGCGTCAGGACGATGAAGGTTAAAGGCCACGGATGGGCAGACGTCCACCCCTTCGGCACAATGCTCTTCGACCTCGAGAACGACCCGGGCCAGGAGCAGCCCATCGACGACCCCGAGATCGAAAAGATGATGATCGCGCACACGGTCCGCCTGATGAAAGAGAACGACGCACCCGCCGAGCAGTTCGAGCGGCTGGGATTGGCGGCTGAGGTATAAGGCCCAGGGAGCAAGGACAGTGAGCAATGATTCTCGTCCCAACATCTTGTTCTTCTTCACCGATCAACAGCGCTGGGACACCTGCGGCTGCTACGGACAGAAGCTCAACGTAACGCCCAACCTCGACCGGATGGCGGCCGAGGGTGTGCGGTTCGAGCACGCCTTCACCTGCCAGCCGGTCTGCGGGCCGGCCAGGGCCTGCCTGCAAACGGGCAAGTACGCCGCAGAGGTCGGGTGCTTCCGCAACAACATCGCCCTGCCGCTCGATGCAAAGACCATCGCACACTGGTGCTCCGAAGCCGGATACGAAGTGGGCTACATCGGCAAGTGGCACCTCGCGTCGGACGAAAATGCCAACTACCGCGAGATGGCGGTCCCGCCCGAGCGGCGCGGCGGATGGAAGGACTACTGGCTGGCCGCAGACGTCCTCGAGTTCACATCGCACGGCTACGACGGCCACATGTTCGACGCCGACATGAACCAGGTCGACTTCAAGGGCTACCGGGTCGATTGCGTAACCGATTTCGCACTCGACTACCTCCGTACCCGCGACGGACAGCGGCCGTTCTTCCTGTTCCTGTCGTACATCGAGCCGCACCACCAGAACGATCACGCCTGCTACGAAGGGCCGGACGGCTCGAAGGAGCGCTGGAAGGACTACGAAGTGCCGGGCGACCTCGTCGGCACCGAAGGCGACTGGCGCGAGAATTTCCCCGACTACCTGGGCTGCTGCAACAGCCTCGACCACAATCTCGGCCGCATCCGGTCCGAGCTTGCAAAGCTGGGCATGGCCGACAACACGGTGATCATCTACACCAGCGATCACGGCTCGCACTTCTTCACGCGCAACATCGAGTACAAGCGCGCGTGTCACGACGCCTGCACGCGCATTCCGATGATCGCCTGCGGCCCCGGCTTCAAAGGCGGCAAGGTGATCGATCAGCTCGTGAGCCTCATCGATATTCCGCCGACGTTCCTGGCCTGCGCGGGCATTCCTCAGCCGACGACGTTCCGCGGCCGGCCGTTGCAGGAGCTGGCCAACGGCGCCGCGAACAACCGGCCCGATGAAATATTCATGCAGATAAGCGAGAGCTTCGTCGCACGCGCCATTCGGACAAGGAAGTGGAAATACTGCGTTTGGGTGCCGGAGGAAAGTCAGTGGGGGCTCGGCCGCATACAGGCCGGCAGCGACACCTATCACGAAAGATATCTGTACGACCTCGAGGCCGATCCGCACGAGCGCAACGACCTCGTGCGCGATCCGGCGCACGCTGCTGTTCGTGCCGAGCTTGCCGAAACCCTCAAGCGCCGAATGGCCCAGGCGGGGGAGGATGTGCCCGAAATACTGCCGGCAATTTCAGGATGTTAAAAGCGCACGATTCAGGCTCACCGCCTTTTTTCCGGGAAGCCGACATTATTGAGACAGCACATCAAGGTTCTTGAAAGCCCAAATCTCGTTGAAACAGCGGGGTTTATGGCTATAATTGGCGTTGATGTTGTTGTGTGAAGCATTTCTTTGGGAGAGCAACGAAAATGGCGAATATCAAGAAACTCGATTTTCTCTTGCTCCTTTTGGGTCTCACACCTGAAGGAGCAGAGGCAGAAGGCATTCGTGGGATTACGCGACTGCAAAAGCTCCTTTTTCTTCTGGAAGAAGAAGAAAATATCAGCCCAGGTGAACACGGTTTCGAGTTCACGAAATACAAAGCGGGGCCTTATTCCTCAAAGCTTTACGACGACTTAGAGTTCTTGGAGAACCTCGATCTGATTAGAAGCGAATCGGTCGCAGAAGCAACTGAAGAGGAGGCGGTTGAGGTGGAAATGCTGACGTTCGACGACCTCGTGGACGATGATGAGCAGGAAACAGCCGATGCTTTTGAGGAACGACGGTACGCACTAACTGACAAAGGACTTAGGCGAGTCGAAACGTTAATGACAAGGAATGAGTACCGGCCTTTTGTCGCCACAATCCGCAAGATCAAATCCAAGTTCGGCAGCTATTCTCTTTCGGACTTGATCTATTACGTTTACACCAAACATCCGACATGGACAACAGAATCGGAAATCAAGGATAGAATCTTGCGCCGAAGGCGAAGAACATGACAGGTGCTGAATTAAGTTTTCTTCTCGGCTTACATGGCTTCGTTCTCGCAGGAGCCCTTGCTGCGCTTTACAAATATGGTGATCGGACCAATTGTCTCAAAGAGATTCTTCAGGGCAACAAGGAAGTCCTGTCTCAGATGCGAAGGCTGATCGCCAACAAGCTCGGCGAGGCGCTCTTGCCAGTTTTCGACAACCCAAAATCGATCGTTCAAAGTATAGTGCTCCCTCACAGCTATGATGAGGTCGAAATTAGTCCGGCAGGGAGCGAGGCGTACTACGATGCATTGTTTGATTTTGTTGAGAAGGACTCGGAAGCGCTGGCCGATTACAAGACCATGCACATTTCGGTGAAAGCATGGACTCGCAGGGCGAAATGGTTGAGCCGTTTTGTTCTGTACTTGCTCACTTGGCAGTTCCTTGCGGCCGTTGCGACTTTTCTCGTAATCCGTCCAATTCTCCCTTTGCCTGGATGGGCAATAGAGTGGTCTTGGATTCCGACACTATTTCTTATAGGCGCTTGTCTCATCAATTTCTATGGCATGTTGCGGCACCACGACAGGATGCTAGATTGTCGGAGTAAGTATGAGGTGTATTAAGAAAGAAACAGATCTTTTCCGGCCGATATCCGGCCACATTCGACGTAAGACCTTTCGCCGGCAGGAGCCTGAGCTACAGTTCTATGACTATAGCATCGATCTTTACGGCTACTCTTCACAAAAGGATCTCACGATAGCAGTCGAACTCAAGCTCTATAGATGGAAACGCGCTCTCGAACAGGCTTTGATCTACAGGCTGTGTTCCGATCTGGTCTATATTGCTATGCCAGGTGGCATAGCGAAACGTATTGACCAGGAGCTGTTGTGCGAATGCGGTATCGGCTTATTCGCAGTCAGTGATTCTGGGCGTTGTTACGAGATCATTCCTGCTGAACAATCTAGCATAGTGCGGCAATTATACAGGAATGATCATATTCAGATGCTTGAGAAAGGGAGGCAGAGATGTCCGTTGTAGAGCCACATGTTATCATAAGAATGGGAACCCATGCGGAAAAGCGATATGTCTTAAAGACAGCTAATCTCTTGGACGGCGTAATCATAGGCGCAAATTTGGTGGAGGCAACTCCTGCAGCCACGGCAAGCCTGATCGCTCACAAGTTATCGAAGTCCTTCTTCATAGATCCAATGACGTATGCTTTTGGCAACGATCTTGACCTGATAAAATCTTCGCAGGCCAAGACCGGCGTTAGTTCTTTCAAGAGATCGTATTGTAGACTTTCTGAGCACTTGGGAGGGCCATTCCACTTGTCTCTGCAGCGATCCGCTGCCATAGTTCCGTCCGATTTCTCCTCGGCCAAAGATGCTCACGACATGTGCCGAGCTGTTGCTGACTATCAACGAAACAGGATTCCATTGATATTCCTGACGGACCCCGAATACGAAGAGTTCGCAGACGAGATACGCAAGTTGAGACCGGCTGGCGTCTTTGCGCCATATTTTTACATTGATGGCGGGAATCGGACTTTTTCCATCGAACACCAGTGCGAACTGGGCATGATTACAGCCAGACTAGGCTTGGATGTACCTGTTCACATTGTTGTGTGCGCGGCAAACTCATTACTTAGTGACGCGCGTTTTATAGACAAGCTGATATCACAGTTGCCAAGAACTGGGG
>JABMSA010000787.1 GCA_013202185.1 Planctomycetota bacterium | reverse complement strand
GGCAGAAAACACCCGCCGCGAACCTGTCGGCGCCGCGACAGCTCCTGCCAAGCATAGCCGATGATTTTCCCACCCAAGTCGTCAACCGCGGAATCGTCATTGCCAAACTTGGGTGCGGCTTGAAGCATCCTTTGCACACTATCGTGGCCTGCGAAGTCAGCAACCAAAGCTTCAATGAGCGTATCGGCGCGAAGTTCGCAACTGTCGAACACACAGTGTCTAATCGCAGCCAGGCTGTCGATCAGATTGCCAATGCCCTGGTAGGTCACCACAGACCAATTGTAACGAGCCCCTCCGGCCTCAAACGACCTATGATTTTTCACGCAATCACGAGTGAAAAAAGTGCGATACAGCTTGGGATCTCCTGTATTGAAACGCTTCTCGAGCGCCGCATTGGCTGACGTCGCAAACTTGTCAGTCAGAGCCTTGATCTGAATTTTGACGGCCTCCAGAAAGTGCGCAAAATCCGCGAACTGCGCAAATTGGCCGGTCTTTGGTCCCACCTGTACTCCAGCAACCGGATCGAAGCCATCGTGCAGGGCAAGTTCCAGGGCTTTGGCCAGATTAATTTCGCCCTCCAGGCTACCCACGTTGGAGAGACCCCCAATCATCGTTTCAGTGCAACCGCCAAAGCTGACTTCGCGCGCATCTTCCGGCGTCAATCCCAGATCCATTTCATGGAGAGTTTTGCTGTACAGATCATCGTTGTAAAGGGCAGGTCGGCCGCTGCCATCGCGCAAGACCTTGAGAGCCTCGATCAGGATATTCTCCGGCGTGTCGCCGGTGATGCGGAAGGCAACGTTTGGCCGCCGAATATGGTTTCTGCCGCAAGCCAGGATAAGCTCACGACTCAAGGCATTGCAGCCGTCACACCCGTCTTCAATGCGGCGCCCACCCACCTGCAGGTTCCAGCCATTCAGCCGCTCAAAACTGTGCCACCACTCGTCGATCAGTTGCCGGGCAAAACTAATGTCCAGAGTTCCCGCTTCCATATCCTGCTCAAAGAGCGGGCCCAGAGCCTGGTCAACCCGGCCGATACTATCACACCCATCGAGCATCCAGGTCAGGTTTACCGCGAGAAGACCCTCAATAAAAGTCGACGAGGGCGCCATGAAACAATTCTCGAAACTGCTTGCCATCAGTGTCAATGCCGTGCGGCGTTGCCCGGCCGCCTGCTCGACGGCATGATTTAGCGCTTGCACGGCACGTTCGTAAAGAGCACGGACCCCGATGGCGTAGTCCTTGAGAGCCAGAAGCAGCTGTAGACCCTTTTCGTCGGCGCCGGACTGCTGCACTTGCGCCAATTCCGTGTCAAGTTCTGTCTCCATAGCAGCAAAGCCCTCACTCACCACGCGACGGATGTCGGGATTGGTGTGGGTATAGCCGCCAAAATGGGGCAGGCGAGGCCGCAGATCTGCCATCAGTGCATCTATGAACTCGGCGTGTTGTGGAAAATGCCTCTTCTTTTCCTCCGCAATACAAGACTGAATCTCAAGGCCGCTGTCGTGAAAAAAATTGCAGATATAGGCAGTCACATGATGAACGCCATGTGTTCCGCAATTCCGTCCTTCATACAATGATTCGCAGGGAATCAGCAGCCTGTCATCCGGGACGCGCACCGGCATATGTTCATACATACGCCGCATGGCAAGCCCAAAGGAGCGTGGAAAAGGCAACTCAAGCCCCTCGTAGAAGCCCACCGCCCCCCATTCCCCAATCTCTTTCAAGATGTCCACATCGATCCTGGTCTGTGCGTCAGTTGTCATTTTGGATCCCACAATCTGTTCAGGCAGTCAGAATTCTGAGTAGTTCCAAGAACATAACCACGGATTAGAGGAATTCACGGCATGGTTCAAATGAAGGTAACATGGTCGGACGCCCCCTGCGGGCTTGTTCCGCAGGAGCGCAAGATTGACCAGCTAGACGACCGTCTCCCCCTCTTTTTTTCCTCGGCCGTGCCGGCCGAGGAAAAAAGGAGGGGGAGATGCCGCAGGTAGCCCACCAATCTTTTGCT
>JABMSA010000786.1 GCA_013202185.1 Planctomycetota bacterium | reverse complement strand
TTGCGCCGACCGACATCCACGCCGTCCAATGCCCCGGCTGTCAAAAAATACTCCTTATGCCTGCATTCAGAACCGGAGCCACAGCCTCCATCGAAGACCGGAACGGCAGATCACGCCAGAAGGGCAACACATTTTCCGTGCTGTCATTTGTTATGGGAACTCCCTTGCGCATAGGCGCCATCGTGGTTCTTTTGCTGTTCATCGCAAACATCGTGGTCACTCAAGCCCGCCGGAAGCAGCCAAATACATTGCGCTACAATATAGAGCTGGCCCACGATAATCTCCTCTCTCTGCGAATAGCCCTCTACCGACTTCAACAGAATACCGGCCGACTTCCTTCCTCCCGAGAGGGCCTGCCCGCCCTCGTCCATAACCCAGACATGCATGGATGGAACGGCCCCTATATATTTGAACTCAAACCCGACCCGTGGGGCAACAGCTTCCAATACCGGAATAACGGGCGCCTTCTCCTGTTCTCAAAAGGGCCGGATCGAATCGCCGATACCGCCGACGATATCCGGGTGGACGACACTACCCCGGATATCCCGCGTGTCGACCAAGTTCACTCGCCTTCCGTCAAGGTCCAGAAGAAATCGGAATAACCCATGAGAGGAAGTAACGCAGGACGCGTACCATGTTTTCGAACGGAAGGGATCGTCGAAGCAAGCCGTTACACTGCAAGGAAGTAGAATTGATTTTCCTGCCAACGTCATTCTTGCCGGAAGAGCCGGAATGCGTACAATAGTACCCGCTCCGGCCCTTGAACCGCGGATTGATGTACGCAGTCACAAAGAACACTTCTCTCCGCTGTCATCCCTAACCGCGATGTTTCACCAACGCCAAGGGTAAAGCGTTCCGGAGGGCAGATTCGGCGCACAGGATGATTCAGGCACGTGGAGTGTCGAGTGTGGGGTGTCGAGAGCGGGTGTGGGCACAGCTGCGCCGCAGCTCCGTTGTTTATGCCGTGCCGGGCCAGCACGAGAGGGTATCATTCCAGAGCGAGGCGGCGGGCTACATCCCAGAAAAGATGCTTATAGGGGCAGCCACTGGCCAAGTGCATGCGCACACGGCGAGTGTTGCGGATGACAACGGCCCCGATCTTTAAGAGCTTCAGCCGAATGGTGCCGCATTGCGCTCTGGCGAGCTCCGTGCCCTTCAGCGCCAAGCGCCGCATCGACTCCACCAGGATGTAGGCCAGTGATGAGAGCAACAGCCGTAACTGGTTCGGCCACCAGTTGTGGCAACTGGTACGATCACTGAACATATCCATCTGCTGCTCCTTGATCCTGTTCTCCATGTCGCCCCTCGCACAGTAGTCGCGATCATAGAGCTTCTGCGGATCGCCCGGCAGGTTCGTGACCACGTAACGCGGATTGCTGCCCTGCCGTCCGTACTCCGCTTTCATAATTACCCGCCGCTCACGATCCCATGTCTTGGCCGCATACATCGTCTCGCTGAAAAGTCGCTGCTTTTCCCCGGTTGCCTCGAAGCGCTCTTCAGCTTCGGCCATGAGATCGGCCCCTATCGCATTGATGCGCCTGTTCTTGGCTAATCCGACGATATAGCCAACACGGTTGTTGTCGCACCAACGAAGCATGCGCCACCGGCAGAAGCCACTGTCACCCCTGAAGATGATCTCCGCCTTGGGCCATTCCTTTCGAAGCCTCTTTGCCAGCAGGCTCAGTATCGCCCAGGCATGCCGGGCTCCATCAATGTTACTCGGACGAAGATATGCGGCCAACAGCTGGGAGCCGCAGAAGACGTACAAGGGAAGGAAACAGTAGTGGTCATAGTAGCCGTGAAAGAAGCGGCCCTCCTGTTGTCCATGGACAGGGTCGTCGGTCGCGTCAAAGTCCAGTACCAGGCGGGTGGGCGCATCCCTGAAAGAGGCGATGAACTTCTCGACGATCAGCATCGAGATCTCTTTCACCATCTCCCGGTCGGCCCGGTTCTCCAGACGACACAGTGTCGGGGAGCTGGCCAAGGCCCTATCGCTCTCAACAGCGGTCTGCAAAGCGAGGTCGTCGCGGAGCGTATCGTGATCGTTGAGATCCTCGTAGCCGAGGATCAGCCCATAGATGCGCTGCCGGTACATCGCCAGCTGCGTATGCTCACAGCTTCCCTTGCGGCGCGGATCGCGCAGAACCTTGTTCAGGTCCCGGGTCAGCCCGATCTTTCGGTCCACCTGCCTTAGAAGCAGGCTGCCCGCATCACTGGTGATGTCCCCGCCATTGAAATCGACTTCGACTTTCCTCGATTTACAGGCTGGAAACAGGTCGGTGGTAGTTGTACACTCTGCCATGGTGAATTTCCTCTGTTTGATGTTGTCGTAACTAGCTACACCATAACAGGTTATAGGGAATTCACCACCTTTTTCTCGCCCCAGTGATGAAATTTTGGGGCTAGGAGTCTGTCGGACTTTAACAGCCCCAGCGATGATGGTAGTCTTAGCACATGAGTGCAAGACTTGTAAATGTGGACCGTCGGACCCCATTACTGCTTCCCCCGGATTTGCGCGACTGGATTCCATCGGATGACATGGTGCATTTCGTGGTCGAGGCAGTAGAGGGGATGAACCTTTCGAAGCTGCGAGTGAACGATCGTGGCACAGGAAATGAGCAATACCCGCCCGCAATGATGCTGTCGCTACTGGTGTACTGCTACGCGAACGGAGTGTTCGGTAGCCGCCGGATTGAGCGAGCAACGTTCCGTGATGTTGCGGTGCGTTACTTGACCGGCGATACGCACCCGGACCACGACACGATCTGCAAGTTTCGGCGAGAGAACTTTGATGTAGTGGCGGAGAGTTTTCTGGGGATTCTGATGCTGGCTAAAGAACTGGGTGTACTGAAAGTGGGGACAGTCAGCACTGATGGCACGAAGCTCAATGCGAATGCCAGCAAGCACCGCAGCGTGACTTACCAGCGGGCGGGAGAACTGGTTGAGCAGTTGAAGCAAGAAGTGCACGAGTTGCTTTGCAGAGCGGAAGATGCGGACAATGCAGAGCGCGAAGAAGGGCAACAGTTGCCAGAAGAGATCGCGCGCAGGGATGCCCTTAAATCTAAACTGGAGAAGGCTCGGGAACGACTGGAAGAACGGGCACGCAAGAAGGCGCAATCCGAGCAAGCTGAGTACGAACGCAAGGTAAAGGCCCGGGAGCAACGCAAAGGCAGCCGCAAAGGCCCGAAAATCCAGCCTCCGAAAGACCGTCCAACCCCCAATGATCAGATCAACCTTACCGATGCCGATAGCCGTCTGATGCGCAAGAACAAGCGAAGCAGCTATGAGCAGAGCTACAATCCCCAGATTGCTGTGGATGCGGAGGGCTCTCAACTCATTCTGAGTTGCCGGGCCAGCAACAACGCCAGCGATAGCCACGAGTTGGCCGCCAATATTGAAGCCATCCCCGAACAGGTTGGCAAGCCGACGGCAGTGCTGGCCGATACCGGCTATGCCTGTGAAGAGGAAGTTGAACTGGTTAAGGAAGAAGGAATCGAGGTGTACGTTTCGACCGGCGCGGAAAGTAAGAACATGCGGCGTCGGCATGACTTCCGGCCTGTGCATCGACGCAAGAACAAGGACAAGGTGTTGAAGGCTCAATGGTTGCTGAACATGAAAGCAAAGATGGAGACCGACACCGGCCGGGCTCTATATGCTCGAAGGAAACAGACCGTTGAGCCGGTCTTCGGCATCATAAAGAATGTCATGGGCTTTCGGCAGTTCAACCTGCGAGATCTGCCCAAGGTCGATGGCGAATGGCAGTTGATTAGCCTGGCCTATAACGTCAAGCGGCTATGGAAGTTGAAAATGGCCATGTAAAGGCAATGGCCGGGGTCTGCCAACGATCAGTAACTGCGAATCTGGACCCTTGGGCTTCATCAGATCGATACGCGGTCTGCTACGCCAGGTGAAAAGCCGCTCCACAACAGAACAAGGAACCGCAGATGGTGCTATAATGGAGCGCCAAGTCCGACAGACTCCTAGCCCGCATATTTCATGACCGTGGCGTCAAGCCGGTCGGCCGAACCTGTCTGTGCTGATTGGCCAGGAAGATGCGGGATACGGCCAACGGGATACGGGATTTTCTGCAACTGAACAGAGCTCCGCCTTGGCGCCGTTGTTTATGCCGTGCCGGGCCAGCACGAATGGGCGTCATTCCAGAGCGAGGCGGCGGGCGACGAGCCAGAAGAGAGGCTTATAGGGGCAGCCACTGGCCAGGTGCATGCGCACACGGCGAGTGTTGCGAGTGACAACCGCCCCGATCTTCAGAAGTTTGAGTCGAATGGTTCCACACTGTGCCTTGGCCAGTTCCGTGCCCTTGAGCGCAAGACGGCGCATCGACTCCACCAAGATGTAAGCCAACGATGAGAGCAACAACCGTAACTGGTTCGGCCACCAGT
>JABMSA010000785.1 GCA_013202185.1 Planctomycetota bacterium | reverse complement strand
GCGCAAGGCGGCAGGGGGGCGCGCCGCAAGGCCCGCGAGCCTGCCCGAGGGCAGGCGACATTGCCACAGCCGATACGTCTCAGGACACGCTAAACACATACTTCTTGCAAGAAACTCTCTGGCAATCGTGCTCGCCCCACCGCCCAAGACGACTGTCATTGAGCGATTGACCACGACGAGCGTCTCCGCTCGTCGCCCTGCCTTCCGAGGCAGGCCCACCCTTTCAAAAATTCTTCGGCTTTCGGATCACCGGTCGGGCGGTTATTGCTCTTGGCTGATCCACTGGTGCTCGGGGTCGTCGTGGGGATGGAGGCTGCGGGTTTCTCCGGCGAGAATCCAGAGGTAGTATAGCTCGTAGCCGGGGGCGGCCGCCACCGGGTGGTAGCCGCGTGGGATGATTACGGCGCTGCCGTCTTGCACGCAGTACGATTCGTCGATCCGGCCGTCGTCGGTGTAGATGCGCTGCCAGCCGAATCCCCGGCGAGGGCGAAACTTGAAGAAATAAACTTCTTCCTGCTTTGTTTCCTCCGGCGGGTTGTCGTTCTCGTGGCGGTGTGGCGGATAGCTGGACCAGTTTCCGGGCGGGTTGAACGTCTCGCCGACGATGAGGCGTCCGGCGTGGTGCCTGTCGTCGAAGATATCATGTACTTGTCGGCGGTAGTTTGCCTTGCCCACGTCGCGAACACCCACGTCGTGTGGCTCGATGAACACGGGCTGGGCTTCGATGTTGGTTTTGGCGCCCGCGAGGGCCAATGACAGCGGCGTGCGCGCGGTGATCCTGCAATCGACCGACGGCGGCAGGTAAAAGGCCGCCGCCTTCCCGTGAAATACATCCTGCCGCCCACCGGCGTGCCTCCAGCCGAAGTCGTCGCCGCGAACGTCGCACTCTCCGCCGAGGATCACGCCGACTTTTTCTTCGTCGGCCGTGTTGAAGCAGTATTGCTTGCCTGCCTGCAGCGTTATCAGCCCCAAGGTGATGAACTGAGTGCCCGATTGCCCCGGGGCGACTATCGGCGTGAACCCGAGTTGAACCGGCTTGGCGACGTGGAAGTTCATCCGCTGCTCCACGATCAGGGGCAATGGTGACGATGTCGGTTATTCGTCTTGCAGGAAACTTTCCGGCGTCGAGCTTAAGAACTTCTTCACGGCCTGGCCGATATCGCGAGCGCCCAGGAACATTGCCACGAGCATGAAGATCAGAACAATGCCCGCAATGAAGGCCAGGGCGGGGTTGCCTTGCCTTTCCCTGGGGATTCTTTTCTTCGGTAGCTCTTGCGGCAGGGGCTTTTCTTGCGCGGGCGGCTGCTCAGTTGCCTGTGCGGGCTGCGGCTGTGCGTCGCCTAGGGCATCGAGCACCTCCTGCATGTTCCGGAATCTGGCGCCGGGCTCCTTCTCGAGCATCCGGCCGATGGTTTGGCAGAGGTCGAGGGGGAGGTCGGGCACGAGCCGCTTGAGGTCTTCGGGCTCGTCGGAGAGGTGCTTGTGCATGATCTGTTCGTCGGTGCCGCCGGTGAAAGGCGGCACTCCGCCGACCATCGAATAGAATATCGCGCCCAGGGAGTAGACGTCGGTGCGCGGATCGATCGATTCCTTGCGGAACTGCTCGGGTGCCACGTAGAACGGAATGCCTGCAAACGCGGCGAGCGCGCCGTCCGACTCGACCCTGCAGATGCACCTGAAATCGATGATCCTGACGGTATCGTCGGGGCCTACGAAGATGTTTCTCGGCTTTAGGTTGCCGTGAACTATCCCCTTTGCGTGTGCGGCTTCGAGTGCCTCGGCCACGCGGATTACTATTCGCTTTGCGTGCTCATGCGGCAGCCTGCCCCTGGCGGCGATGAGCTCGGCGAGGCTCTCGGTGGTCATGAGGTCGGTAACGAAGTATGGCGGATCGCCCACCGGATTAACTTCGTAGATGGGGGCGATGCCGGGATGACTGACCGCCGCAAGCGCCCGCGCCGCCGCGAAAAGTTCGTCGGTGCCGCCTGCGTAGGCCTGTCGGTCGATGATCTTCATCGCCATTTCGCGGCTGATGCCCTCCTTCCCGACGCGGCACACGCGTGCATGTGAGCCGTGTGCGATCTGCTCGATGATCTTGTATCCGCCGATCGCCTCCGTGTCGGGTGCCTCTACGTCGGGCGGTTCCGGCTCGTCGGGCGGCTCTTCCTCGAAGAAGGTGAGCATGGCATTCCCGATGACGATGTTGTCGCCTGCGTGCAGCGCCTGATCGAGGATCTTGTCACCATTGACGAGCGTGCCGTTGCGTGTGTCGAGATCGCGAACGAACCACTCCTTGCCGTGCCGGTAGACTACTGCGTGCCTTCGGGACGCGTGCGGGTCGGTGAGTTGGATTTCGCACTCGGGCAGGCGCCCGAGTATGGCGCGTTCCGTCACCTCGATCCGAGATGCGGCACCGTTCTCCTTGATTTGCAGATACGCCATAAAAGCCTCTGTGGTTGGCCTGACGAATACTCTAGTGCGTCACTATATGAATTTTAAGCATTGCGCCGCTTGTTGTCAAGTGTTTTACGCCCGGATGTGAACCGCGGGGCGGAAAACGCGCCGGCAGAGGCGGCTGTGCGGTGGCCAGGCCGGCAACTTTGTTGCGCAGGTCGAACCAGTCGACGATGGTTTGCGTGAATCCGCTGCCGCGCCGCCCGCCCGAAGGGCGATAGACGGCTAGCCACGGGCGTAAGCCCGTGGAATGTATGGGCTCGTGTTGAGCCCCAGCAGGGGGCGACACACATCTAATCCAGTTTCCCTTCCTTCCAAATACATGTACACTGTTGCTCGACTGTCTTTAATCACCGACATTTCCACTTGGCACGGTTTTGTTCTGGTTTCGAGCCCCTCTGGAATGGTCTATATTCCATCCTGACGTTTCCCTTCAAGCCTCAGTCAGCGCGCAAGAACAGATTTTTTGCTGGTTTGATGGTCGGACAGATGGTATAATAGGGTGTAGGTCGGGTAAGGATAATCAGCGTGAGACACCAGATAAGACATCGGGCGGGTAAATCTAACCTTGCAGCGAAAACCCGGTGTACGGCAATCACGTTTTCACCTGCAAAGACCGGGACCGTGGCTATTACACCGGCATTTACCCGCTCGACGAGGGGAGCCCGCATCAAAGAAGTGGTCGTAATACCCAAAAGGAAACCAAAACAGCACCACGACTTGGTAGGGACTTGGTCATTTCCACCATTGGAGTTCGGCAGCGGGATGGTGCGAAAAATCCCCATTTGTCATTCGCTCTCGGCGCATATTCCCGCCATTTTCGCCCGCATTTTCGCGCTGGCGGCCTCCTCATCACCAGCCGCCTCGAAGTTGAATTTAACCCTCGTGCCGTCTCTTAGCACGAAGCTCGAGGCGCGTAAACTAGGACGACCCTTGGCACCCAGAATCGCGAAGAGGATACGGCAAATATCCTTCACATCGCGCGCTGGGTGCACAGGGGACTCTTCCCCCGGGCGATGCTCCCGAAGGAAGGTAAAGACGCCCTGCTGGGCCGTCTCCCGTCCGGCATCTCGTCTGACCTCATCCCCAAAACGTTCTTAACCCTTTTGGTTAAGGGAATATTCTCGATCAGGAACTTTGGCACATGAGGAACTTTGAAAAACCGGGAATCAGGCGCTGGCTTGTTATCATCTCTCGAGGAGATAAGCTCAGTGTCGCGCTCACAGATTATATACCGTCACTTTCTCGGCGAAACTTTAGAGGTTTTTTAGTTTCTGTGACGGCCTCTCCGTCAAGAGGTCTTTTTTGTCCTCCCGTTTTCACCTGAAAGGAAACGTTATGAAGCGAATCGTCCCTCCGAAAGACCGAAAAAGAATCCGTCGATTGTCGGCCAAGAACCAGCAGTTCATTGAGCGGGTCGCACAGATTTTCGTGGCTACGGGCGAAGATCGTGGGCGAACCGTCTTGAGAGCCTCCGGAATAATTCCAGGTCTCGAGGAGCTCTCAATGCGGGGTTTCGCCATGTGGTTGGGAACGTCCGATTGGAAACGCGCGTTGACCACGGCGCGTGCGGTTTCCAAGGTGGAAAAAAACGTGGGCGAGCAGGAACGCGCAACCACCGTCTTCCGTAGCGGGATCAGAGTGTTGAAGTTTCTCACTGAGGAACTCGACACGGCCATCGAAGCAAGAGACACCAGGCTCGTAATTTTGATCCAGGAACAAATCACCAAGGTCAACCTCAAAATGAAGGAGGAAGAAAAGGAGATCGCGGCCAGTTTCACCGACGACGAAGCGCCTCCAGGCGCCTTCGATGCTTCCATGTGGCCGGGACCGCCGGAGGGTTCTGCACAGGATCACGACGCGTACTACCGCGTGAAAGCTCTTCGGAAGGAACAGAGAGCCGCGCGGATCGGCATTGAAGCGGAACGCGAAGCGAACGCGATTCTGGACGCTGAAGAAGCACACGAAAACAGCGCCTGAATTATAGTTGAGAACTGTGCCGCACAAATGGGTGCGCCTACCGCTACCTTTTTGGCGACGCCATTAGGAATAGCGGATTCCCTCCAGGTATGAAATCCGGACTCCGTCCATCCGTACGTCCGGTCTGGAACTCCGAAATCCGTAGCTGCCATCCGGACGAATTGGCAGGTGCGATCCGGAACACAGCCCAGAGGGCTGTGCCACTGCTTG
>JABMSA010000784.1 GCA_013202185.1 Planctomycetota bacterium | reverse complement strand
GGACGGTCTCGTCTGTTGCCTTCTCGCCTGACGGAACGCAGGTGCTCACGGGCAGTAAGGCAGCGAAGCTGTGGGATGCGGCGACGGGAAAGTGCATCCGAACACTCACGGGCGACACAAGCTTGGTTCTTTCCGTCGCCTTCTCGCCTGATGGCACACAGGTGCTCACGGGAAGCTGGGACGGCACGGCGAAGCTGTGGCCCGCCGGAGAGTAGATGACACCCGTTTCAAGGTCCCGGGTGTTTCAGCTTTTCGAGGAGCCGGCAGTACCTCTCGCCGCGCGCCTCGAGGCGAATGACCCTGCACGATGCCCCGCTGACGGTGATGACAACGCGCAGGTGCTCCTCGGGCAGGCATTCCTCCACCCGATCGGCCCACTCCACCAGGCACGCGCCGCCGCCCGAGAAATACTCATCCGATCCCAGCGCATACATGTCGTCGGCGCCGCTCAGCCGGTAGACGTCGAAGTGATACAGCGGAATGCCGCCCTCGTATTCGTTGATGAGCACGAAGGTTGGGCTGGTGACGGTTTCGGGGTCGGCGCCGATGCCTTGGGCCACGCCGCGCGTGAGGCACGTCTTGCCGGCGCCCAGAATGCCGATGAGCGCCACCACGTCGCCCGGCTCGAGCAGCTTTCCGAGTGATCGGCCGATGCGGGCCGTTTGCTCCGGTGATTCTGAAATGATCTCGGATGCCGCCGTCTTCACAGTGGATGGCCCTGAAACTGTTTACTTGAAATGCTCGTAGCCCTTAGGCTCTAGCGGCCGCCGCTGCCCATCCAGCTCGATGAACAGGCCGGCGTCGATGATCCTGCCGATGGCCGACACAGGCACCTCGAAGGCAGGTTGTTTCAACAGACGAGCCGCCGCGTCGGGGTGCATGGTGAACAGCAGTTCGAAGTCTTCGCCGTCCGACAAAGCATGCTGCAGCGGCGTCTTGCCGGTATGTCTTGCGAGTTCGTGTGCGGCGTCGGCGGTTGGTATCTTGTCTGCCTCGATGATCGCCCCGAGGTTGCTCTCTTCGATGATGTGAGTGAGATCGGCCGCAAGCCCGTCGGAGATGTCGATCATTGCGTGAACGTCGAAAGAATCATTGAGTGCAACTGCCTCGTCGACACGCGGCCGGAACGTGAGGTGCTTGCCGAGTATCGATCCGCCGAGCGATCCGGTAACAAGGATCGTGTCGCCTTCTTGCGCGCCCGACCGAAGCAACGGCTTCAGGTGACCGTCGGCCTTGCCGAGCGCGGTTGTGCACAGCGACAGCGGCCCGGTCGACGACGTGGTGTCGCCTCCGACCAGTGCAACGCCAAACTCCGTACAGGCGTGATTGATGCCGCGAAAGATCTCCTCGGCCTGCTGCATCGAGAACCCCTCCGGCAGTGCAGCCGCGCACAGGAGGGCCGTGGGGCGCAGGCCCATCGCCGCGATGTCGCTGAAGCTCACGCACGTGGCCTTCCAGCCCACTTCCAGCAGCGGGTCGGTTTCCTCGAAGTGCACGCCTTCGATGATCATATCGGTTGTGATCACAACCGGCCCGCCGGGCGCATCGAGCACCGCGCAGTCGTCGCCGATGCCTACCGGCACGGCGTCCGACGCGGCCGCTCGCCTGCGAATGAGGTCGATGAGTGCGAATTCGCCCTTGTTGGTATCGTCGTTGGCCATAACTTCACCGCCCGAATCGCTGTGCGAGGATGCTCTCGATGCACATCAGCACCAGGGCGGCCATAAGCAGGCGCTTCCACAGATCGCTCTTCTTGAGGCCGTCGGTGAGCGAGCCCTCGAGGCCGGCCGTGCCGGTGAGGTGTCGAAAGCGAAACTCGGGGAACGCGCGCCGGAGCTGCTGAGGGCCGATCCGCCGCAGGTCGCTCTCGGCCGGGTCAACGTTCACGGCAAAGAGGTCCTGCTGCTGTGCTGCGCCGCGTTGCGTTCTCAATTCATAGACGCCCGCAAGGCCGGTATTGTCGAATATCAGCCGCGCGCGCCTGCCTTCGGGTGTCGCGGCGACGTCGAATGTTTCGCGCGGCCCGGCCACTGTGATCTTCGAGAGGAGTGCGTCGGGGCCGAGCGCCTTGATCATCGTGTCGCCTACGAGCAGGTTGCGGCCTTTCTGACGATCGCGGGCGAGGTACGCTGCCATCTCCTGCACCAGGAAGAGGAACCCCGGGCGGCGCGGCAGGTCGGCCCAGGCATCATTTGCCGTGAACGCAAACATCAGCACCGTGCCCTTGCCGATCTTCTTTTCGACCAGCGCGACGTGGCCGTTGTCGAATGAGAACACCACGATCGTGTTGTCGCGCTTGGGTACTTCGAGCAGCGCGTGCTGATAGAATTGCAGCGTGTTGAGGTAGGCGGCTCTCCGCCGCCTGAATTCCTTCAGTAGCGGATGGGTGCTGTCGGGCGGGACCGCAAGCGAGATGACTGTTTCTTTCTTCGGATCGCCGCGAACTCCCGCGAGCTTTGCCGGCAGCAGGCCCATGCCGTCGTGGTAGAGCACCTGGTTGTAGTTGTGTTCGTCCACCTTATTGCCAGGGAAGATTATCGCCGCTCCGCCGTCGGCTACGTATGCCTCCAGGTCGGCCGCCACGCCAGCATCCACCTGCGGCACCCCTGCGAGCACTACAAACTCGTATTGGTCAAACTCCTGCCTGGCCAGTTCGGCCGGCTGAATGACTATGGGCTGGTAGATCGTCGAGCTTCGAAAGGTGTCGTTGGAGCGCGGGTGCAGGGCCGTTTGAAGGTATCCTGTGCTGCTTCGATAGATGTCGGCCGCCGGCTCGCCGTCGACCAGGAGCACCTTGGCAGCTTCGACAACGTCCACTGCCAGATGCCGCGCGTCATCGAGCGCCAGCCGATCCTGCTTCAACTGCACGCCCAGATAATGCGGCACGGCATCGTGAAAAGTGTAGCTGAAGGGAACTCTCGCGGCGCCGTCGGCCGGCACCTGCACGGTTCTGCCACCCTGGCGGAATCCGTCGACGAAGAACGACACCTCGACGGCCTGTTGGTCGGCCTCGCCGTAGTTGCGTATCTCAGCCACGAAGGTGGTGTCGGGCTTTTCCTTGCCGATTATCCTGTCGGCTGAGCCAAACTCGGTAACCGCGACGTTCTCGTTCGAGCCCGGCCCGACGTCGATGAGGATGAAGCTCGCGGCGCCGGAGACGTCGCGAAGGACTCCGGCGAGCTCCTCGCCTTTGCCGATCCGCCAGGCGGCCCTCTGGCAGTCGGTTACAAGGTAGACTTCTTTCTGGGCGATTTTCGAATTCTTCAGCAGGTCGAGCGTCTGTCGGAATGCATCGGGCAGGTTGGTCGAGCCTTGGCTGAGCTTGATGCCCCTGATTTCGGAGCGGACGATTTCGAGGTCGACACTTGCCTCGCGAATGAGCGGGCGGGCGCGGTCGGAAACGGCGATGAGCGACACGACGTCGCCCTTGTTCAAGGTATCGAGAATCCGCTCGGCAAACTTGATCGACCGGTCGTGTGGGCGGTCGTTGCCGAGTTCATAGCCCATGCTGAACGAATTGTCGACGATGAGGATCACGTATCGCTGCGATATGCCGAGCATGCTCGCGACCCCGGCGAGGAACGGCCGCGCCAGCGCCGCCGCAACCAGCAGCAGCACGAGCGTGCGGATGATCAGGAGGATGATCTCTTGCAGGCGCACACGGCGGAAGTTCTTGCGGTTTGACGCCAGCAGAAATTCCATCGCGGCCCAGCTCTCGATCCTGAACCGCCGGCGGTTGAGAAGGTGAATGATGATCGGCGCCGCAGCAGCAGCCGCGCCGACGAGCATCAGCGGATTAACGAATTGAAGCATCAGTCAAACAACCGATTCTCAGGGTTTCATGACCGGCCGCGAGATCGATCGCAGCGCCCGGTACCGTCTATTTCATTTCGTGCGCATCATTCGCGCGGCAAGGTAACTGCTGAGTGCCACCTCGAGGCTGTCGCTTGTGCTGAGCTGCACATAATCGATGCCGTGCTGCCGGCATCCCTGCTTGATTCTGCGGATAAAGCCCTCGAATTCTTCGAGGTAGGTTTCGCGAAGCGAGCGCGGCTCGGCGAATACCTGCGGGTATTGCTCCAGCCCCTTGAAGAGCGTGAGGTCGGTGAAGGGGAATGTCCGCTCGTATTCGTCGAGCACGTGAAATACGATCACCTCGTGCCGCTTGTAGCGAAAATGCCGCAAGGCGGTCAGGAGTTCGTCGACGTCGACAAACAGATCCGAGATCAGGAT
>JABMSA010000783.1 GCA_013202185.1 Planctomycetota bacterium | reverse complement strand
TCGCCCCCGCCGGGCCCCTGCTGCGGGTATTCCCGTACGTAGTCGCCGTTTGTTTTGCTTTGGTGAAAGCGCAACACGTCGGCTCTTTCCAGCCAACGCAAGAGCGCCACCATCATCAGGCCGATGGCTTCGCGGTATGCCGCGCGCCCGGCCAGTTCGCGCATTTGTTTGATAAGTTCATCATACGATCCGGGCCGTGCCCGCGCGCGGCCGGCGGGGGAGATATCGGGATATGAAGATAACCCGCGGGCGCGCACCATAACAACAACCGTCCAGACCGCGTGGCCCAGGATCGCGAGAAGAGCAATCACGCACCAGGCGAAGACTATCCAGAATATGACATCACCCGGGCCGCCAAGCCACGGCACCCTCGATCCTCAGGTACTGCCCCGCAGCTTCTCCAGCAGCCATTGAATGAAGTTCTTGCGCGGGGCGTAGCGAGGATCATCGAGGATGGACTGCACTTCTGTACGGATCGCTTCGGCATCGGGCCTCTCGAAGCGGGCGGCCGCAGGCTCCTCACCGGCAAAGGCACCAGAAGCCGGCAGAAGGCACATCACCACCGCCACGGCAGCAACCATCAGGACAAGAAAAAGCTTAGAACGCTGGATCGACGGCATCCGACTCCTCTCCTCCAGACTCGATGCGCTCCGCGAGCATCTCGAGGTCGAATGCTTCCTTGCGAATGCGCAGGTCGTAATAAAGAAGGATCGAGGAGATTCCGCCTATCGGTGCGGCTATGACTTGCGCAAAAAGAGAGAAGACCTGCACGATAAGCTGCGCGGCGAATTCGTTATTTGGGACAGCGATGAAGGATATCACACCACCGATAAGCTGGAAGAATATCGATACAACAAAAACAATGAGAAGGACGATGAGAGCGAGACCGAGCACCTTGCCGAAGTTGCCCGCAGTGAGTGATCTGCTGCGTGACATACCCTTGATCGCCCCCAGGTCCTCGAGAATGATCGCCGGCGTCGTCAGATAGAAAAGCGCCATGAGGAGTATCCCCGGCACAATGCACAGCGCGAGACCCATGAAAGTGAGGAGGACAACAAGGACACCAGCCGCAAGGATTGCCGGGAGCTTGGCCAGCACAAAACGGTAGCTCTGTCCGACGGTCGACTCACGGCCCAGGTAACACTCCGAAATGCTCTTGGTCAGGGCCGCATGGCCAAGGGTCGCAGCAACCATGCTGAGGAACAAGCCCCCAAAAGCCACCAGGAGCAATCCGAATGAAGCAGAAGGCGTCATGATCGCCTCGCCCTGTTCGCTTGCAACAAACGCCGCTGTAGCGATGCCCACACCAACGAGAGCCAGAATAGTGATCAACGACGCTGGAACCTGAACGACAGCAATGATCGCGATGAATCGTGCAAGATTCTTCCTGTAAAGCTTGAAGGTCTGGTCGAGGATCTGACCAATGCTCATCGGTACGAATTCGAGTTCGGCCACTTTATAGTCCTCCGTGTGTCTGCGCTGAGTTTCCGATGTTCTGTGCCACTGCGGCACCGGCGCAAATCAATGTCCGTTGTGCGGCCCGGCCCAGCCGATCGGCGCCCTGTCGGCCCGACGGCTTACTACAATATTGTAACAGCCATGCCGAGCTTGTCAAGAATTAAAACGCCAGGCAACCCCTCCTGCACCCCTTTCAGGTAGTAATATATCCACGCGGCGATTTCGCGCTGGATGTAGTATGGCTTCATCGTCAGCGCGCGGGTCTCATGGGCTGGCACGGTGTAGGCAACAAGCCCGGCACGGTGGCTGAGTGCGCTGATGCGCGACAGATGGTAGTCGTGACTTACCATCAGGAGCCGACGCCACCCGTGCCGCCGTGCGAGCGCCTTGGCGCTTGCCACCGTCGCGAATGTATTGGAGCCGCGCTCATCGAGGATGATGGCATCCTCGGGGATGCCTCTGTCGAGGGCGATCTTTTCCATCGCTTGCGGCTCGCTCAGCGGCGCGGCCGGGTTGCGCCCGCCCGAAAACACCATCCGCTTGCCGAGCCCCTGTTCGAAGAGCATGCAGGCGGTTTTCGTGCGATCATAAAGCGCCAAACGCGGCCCGCCGTGGCCCTGGGTTGCGTTGTGAGGTGCGAAATGGGGCCGGCGCGTGGTTCCCCATTATGCCCATTATGGTTCGGCGCTTTGCTCGGGGGCGGCATGCTGGTCCTTGTGCGCCTTTGCAAGAACAATGGACAGACATTTTCCCAATATGGCAACAGACAACGCAAGCGCCCAGAATCCTACGAATCTGAAGAGATGTCCGCGATCGTCGAAGTCGACGATCAAACCGATGATCGGGAAGGCAGCACAAGCCAGTGCCGCGCCATAAACTGCATAGACGAGGAACCTGCCGTAGTAAGACTCTGAATTCCGCTGTGCTTGCAGCGTAACACACAGCCGTCGCCCGTGGCGTCAGATGAAGTTTAGCATGTTCCGCGTCGGCTGTCAAGCAGAAAACAGGTGGATGTCCATCGTCTCCACTGTTACAATTTTGTTACAAACTTTTCGCGACGGGGCGCGTCTAACATTCCAGAGGCCGACCGGAGCGGCCTGAGTATGAAATGTGCTTGGGTTTTCGCAAGACCAGGGAAAGGAGCCAGTTATGAAACGCTCGATGCTCGCCACACTCGTAATGCTGTGTTTGGCCGGGAGTTTGTTTGCCGCCGAGCCCGAGCGCGCTGCGCCTGCCGTACAGCCGCGTGTCGAGGTGGCGTTTGTGCTCGACACCACCGGCTCGATGGGCGGGCTGATCGCCGGCGCCAAGGAGAAAATCTGGTACATCGCCAACCAGATCGTCCTGGGCAAGCCCACGCCCATAGTCCGAATGGCGCTCGTGCCCTATCGCGACAAAGGCGACGAGTACGTTACGAAGGTCTTCGACCTGACCGACAACATCGACCAGGTCTACACCGACCTGATGAAATTCCAGGCCGGGGGAGGCGGAGACAGCCCGGAGAACGTGAACCAGGCACTGCACGACGCCGTCCACAAGCCGATTCCACGTAGAAACGGCCTGCATCATGCAGAGTCTGGATGGCAACCACGGATCCAAGCAGTGGCACAGCCCTCTGGGCTGTGTTCCGGATCGCACCTGCCAATTCGTCCGGACCGGTCGGTTCCGGATGG
>JABMSA010000782.1 GCA_013202185.1 Planctomycetota bacterium | reverse complement strand
GTTTTGAGGAAGCCGCCGAGCTGCGCGACTTGGAGCGAAAGAAGCGCGAGGCGCTCGACAGCATCGTCAACGAGTGGAGGGCTGCGGGAAGGGAAAATCGGATCACGGTTACCGCGGATGACGTCATGCATGTTGTTTCCAATAGCACCGGGGTGCCGTTGAAGAAGATGGAGGGGGAGGAACTTGCTCGGTTGCTGGGGATGGAAAAGGAACTCTCCCGCTCCGTGATCGGACAGGATCATGCCATCGAAGTGATCTCCAAGGCGTTGCGCCGGTCGCGTGCCGACTTGAAAGATCCGAGGAGACCCATTGGTTCCTTCATCTTTCTCGGTCCCACGGGGGTCGGCAAGACATTGCTGACGAAGGCGTTGGCGGAATTCATGTTCGAGGACACCGACGCGCTCATTCAGCTTGATATGTCGGAGTACATGGAGAAATTTACGGTTTCGCGTCTGATCGGTTCCCCGCCGGGCTATATTGGGCACGAGGAGGGAGGGCAGCTGACGGAAAAAGTCCGGCGCCGTCCGTATTCCGTAGTTCTTTTCGACGAGGTCGAAAAGGCACATCCGGATGTCATGCATCTTCTGCTGCAGATCCTTGAAGAGGGGCAGTTGACCGACAGTCTCGGGCGCAAGGTGGATTTTAAGAATACGGTGATTATTCTTACCTCCAATCTCGGATTTGACTCTGCGAAGTCAGCCGGAAACCTCGGGTTCAAAGAGTCGGGTGAAAAAGCCGATCACGCGCAGCTCAGTCAGCGGATGATTGACGGCGCCAAGCGTGTTTTCAAGCCCGAGTTTCTCAATCGTTTTGACAGCATCATTGTCTTTCGTGAGTTGGTGCGGGAAGACGTCGTCCGGATTCTTGACCTGGAAATGGCGAAAGTCGGTGAGCGGCTCAAGCAGAAGGGCAAGACGATCCGACTCACCAAGTCTGCGAGGGAGTTTCTTGTCGACAAGGGCTTCGATCGCGCCCTGGGTGCCCGTCCCTTGAGGAGGGCGGTGGAGCAATACATCGAAGATCCGTTGGCCGAGGAGATCCTGAGAGGGACGTTTGGCGAGGTCTGCGTGATATCCGTCAGTGCTGCGGGTGGCGAACTCAAGTTCAAGGCCATGTCCGGCGGTGTTGGGTAGGAGGCAATTTCAGGCGGTGCTTCCCGCCGGATTCGGACGATGCTCCGTTTCTGTGGGAGGGAAGAGGGGAACGGTTGAATTGTGAGCGCGGAAGAACGCGCTTGCAAATAAATGGGAGAACCGTGTACTATCCCACACCTTTGAGTTCCGAAGGCAAGGTTCTGTCAAAAGTTTAATGAAAAGTATGAAAACGCGGGACCGGTGGACGATAGCGGGCGACGAGAACGGATAACGAGTAGCGATTGTCCCAACCCGCCTACATCGCTGCACGAAGCGCTGCGGGCAGGTCGTCCACCGCTCTCGTCCACCGAAAATGGGCACGAAAATGGGGGAGAAGGCAGAAATGCTTCTAACCCCCCTACAAGAAAGAGAATTAGACAAGACTACGTGCTGTCAGCTTTGACAGAACGCGACAAATGGAAGGAGCAGCCATGAGATTCGCAGTGCGATACCTCTCCCTGTTATGCGCCCTGGGGTGCGCAAGCGCCTCGGGTGAAGGTGAGGCAAAGGCTGGCGGGCACGCCGGGCTGGAGCCAGGCGTTCATGCCGAAGCGCCAACCGACACCTGGGGCCGTACGGCCCTTCATCTCGCGGCGCAGGCAGGCGATATCCGACAGGCCCGGGAACTGCTGGCCGCGGGGGCGGAGGTCAAGGCGCGCGATGCGTATGGGAACACGCCGCTGTTGCTGGCGGCCAAGACAGGATGTGAGGGCGCCGTGGCGCTTTTGCTGGAACGGGGGGCTGACGCGGGGGGTGCGGCGTACAACAAGTACACGCCGCTCCATATGGCCGCCTGGAGCGGCAACGGAACCGTCATGAAACAGCTTCTCGCCAAGGGGGCCGACGTGAAAGCCCATGACTATGACAACCGCACGCCGCTTCACTACGCCTCGTCGCGTGAGGCGGTGCAGGTCCTGCTGAAGGCAGGCGCCGAGGTAGACGCCCGCTTCGTTCCCTGGGCGGGTACGCCGTTGATGGCGGTGGCGACGCACGGCTTTCCGGAGGTGGCAAAGGCGCTGATTGAAAAAGGGGCCGATCTCCAGGCCACCGATGGAATCCACTTCACCCCTTTGCATTGGGCGGCCTGGTCCGGGCACACCGAAGTCGTACAGATTCTGGTGGAGGCCGGGGCGGATGTACACTACCGTGACGATTCCAGATGTACGGCCTTGTACTGGGCTCAATACTGGGGCCATCCCGAGATCATTCAGCTTTTGACAGAAAGAATGGGGCGGACACCGTTCCAGGAAGATGAACGACACTGGTGAGGAGGGGGTGGGTGTCGCGTGTCGGGTGTCGAAACCGGGTTGTGCGACGCCCGACAGGGGGCGAACGCCAGAAGGCATTCACTCATTGAAACATCGCTGCTTGACCTCGCAACCCGGGACAGCATGGTTGACAGAACACAGAGGTCCGGAAGCAGAACAGAAGGAAAGAACTATGGAACATCAATCGAAGTTGTTCGGAGCGTGGATGCGAACTGACCGGGTCGTGGGGTTGGCTGTGTTCGCCGTGTTGGGTGTCGGGGCGCTGCAGGCTCAAGTGGTCGACAACAAGGGTTTTTACGCCCTGCCGCGGCCGCTTCGTTACGAGACGCCGTTGGCCCCGACAAATGGGCCGAAGGCGGTCATCGTATATG
>JABMSA010000781.1 GCA_013202185.1 Planctomycetota bacterium | reverse complement strand
TCCCAGAACGGAGACATGTCCTGTGGCACCACGCTAAACAGATACTCCTGCAGGCAACGACATCCGCCGCGGGCGGATGCGGCGGCCGGGGGTGGGTGGGAGCCGCTTTGTAGTGCAAAAGCGCCGCTCCATCGGCGCGAGGCCGATGGGGGCGAGCAAATTGCCATCGAGTGTAGTGCAAGGGTGCTCGCCACGTCCGCCGCCCATGACAGACAATCGCACCCGGGCATACAGGGCCAAATCTCCTCCGCAACAACATTACTCGAACTTACGCAACCAAGCACTAGTGGCCGCCGCATCAGGCGCAGCAAAGGCTGAAACCAGCGGCGACCGCATGGTGTTACTAATGTATGAAGGTTACAAACCGGATCGACGACGACGACGAGGACGAGATGAAGGCTTGATCCAGGAATTCCCGCCGCACTAATATGTGAAGGAGGTAACGTAATATGATGGCCGCCCTCGTTTTCACCGGAGAAGGCCCGGTAGTGGTTCTCACCAGGTACGAATCGCTCGACAACCCCGGGCTCATCGAGCAGCTTCATCGCAAGGGCATCGACAAGTTCATCGCGTTCGAGATTCCAATCGGCCTGGCACGCCGGCGTTACGGCCGCCACTTCGATACGGTCGTGACCGACGTCCACGAGACGGACGAGATCCGTCTGCTCGACTGGATGGGCAGCAGGGCGTTCAAGCTTTTCAGCTTCAAGGAACTCGGCCGGCCGTTCTTTTACGAACCGGCAGAGGCCGAGGCAGCCGTGGCCGGAAAGGTGCCCGCGTAGGGCTACTTCTTTTTCTTCGTCGTTTTTTTCTTCCTGGCTTTCGGCTCGCGAGAAGCAAGATACTCCTCGATGATTCTCTCCGCCTCTTTCTTGTCTTCGACCAGCACGATCACCCTGCCCCATCCTTTTTGCACGGCTTCGTAGCCGTCGAACGCGGCGTCTCGCGTGGGGGCGATCAGGGCGGGCACGCCCGCTTCCTGGAGGAGGTCCTCGATAATCTGCCCCTCGAGAGCGCTCTCTACCTCGTGGACAACACAGGTTCTTTCTTCTTTAGCCATCGTTTATACCTCAAGCTGAGCCTTTTGCCCGAGTGCCCCGGAATATTTCCTTCTGATCTGTTCGACCTCGTCCGCGATGAAACGCTCCACCTGCTGCGGCGCGAGGCCAACGAACCGTTGCGGGTCGGCCAGGTCGGGCAGCTTGTCGCGAATCGCCGCGAAAGCCGGGTCGCCCGCCAGCCGGTCGATGAGATCGTTGTCGTCGCCTGCTTCCTTCACTCGCCGTGCGGCCACCTGCGAGTGCGTGCGGATGCGCTCGTGGAGTTCCTGGCGGTCGCCGCCCGCCTGCACGCCCGCCATCAGTATGGCTTCGGTGGCCATGAAGGGCAGTTCTCTGTTCAGATGCGCGCGGATCACATTTGGATACACCACCATCCCGTCGGCCACGCTGAGGCAGAGGTTGAGGATGCCGTCGGTTGCCAGAAAACCTTCCGACAAGGACAGCCTCCTGTTCGACGAGTCGTCGAGGGTGCGTTCCATCCACTGTGCGGCTGCGGTGTGTGCCGCGTTTTGTGCGTTGCCGATCACGAAGCGTGCCAAGCCGCAGATTCGCTCGCAGCGCATCGGGTTGCGCTTGTATGCCATCGCGGACGACCCGATCTGGTGCTTCTCGAAGGGCTCCTCGAGTTCCTTGAGGTTTGCCAGCAGGCGGATGTCGGTGGCCATCTTCGCGGCCGAAGCGGCCAGCCCGGCGAGGCTCGAGAGCACCTGCCAGTCGATCTTCCGCGTGTAGGTTTGGCCGGTGATCGCAAGGCGCTTCTCGAAGCCCATCTTCTCGGCCACGAGGCGATCGAGCTCGTCGACCTTCGCGGCGTCGCCGCCGAACAGCTCGAGGAAGCTGGCCTGTGTGCCCGTGGTGCCCTTGGCCCCGCGAAACGGCAGCTCGGCCAGGCGCCTCTCCATCTCGGCGAGGTCCATCACCAGGTCTTGCAGCCACATGCACGCGCGCTTGCCCACGGTCGTAGGCTGGGCCGGCTGGTAGTGCGTGAAGCCGAGGCAGGGCAGGTCCTTGTGCCGCATCGCGAAATCGGCCAGCAGGTCGATGGTCGCGGCCAGGC
>JABMSA010000780.1 GCA_013202185.1 Planctomycetota bacterium | reverse complement strand
ACGCCGGATCCACCTCGTCGACGGGCGAATGGTGAACGGGGGGGCGGCGCGGTGATTCACGTTGTCAAGATAGTCCAGATGGCGCTCAAATCGCTGATGCTGCACAAGTTTCGCTCGCTGCTGAGCGTGCTGGGCATAATATTCGGCGTGATGGCCGTTGTTGCAATGATGGCCGTGGGCGAAGGCGCCAAGAGAAAATCGCTGCGTCAGATAGAACTGCTCGGCACCAACAACCTCATCGTCCGGGCCGTAGAACTCACCGAATCCGAAAAGAGATCGGCCGAAGAAATGCAGTCGTTGGGCCTTACCCTCGCCGACGTCCGCACCGTGGCGGCGCTGCCGGGTGCAAGCCGCGTCGCCGCCATTCGTGAGATGCTGGTGGAGGGCTCCCACGGTGCAATCGTCGGCAAACCGTCGGTCGTGGGCACAACGCCCGACTACGCCGCGATCACAAACATCTACCCGGCGGAAGGTCGATTCATCGTCGAGGAAGACGTCCACCGCCGGGCGCGAGTGTGCGTGCTCGGCGCGCGCGCAGCGCACGCCGGCTCGAGGCGCGCGGCCGTCGGCGATCCCATCAAGCTCGGCGCCGACTGGTTTACCGTGCTCGGAATCCTCGAAGACAAGGACTACTCCGGCAGCGAGGAGGCGGCGATAACCCCGCGGAATTCGAACAACGACATCTACATTCCCATATCCGTGATTCCGGCCGGCGCGACGGGTGATGCCCAGCAGGCCGACGAACTTTGGATCCAGGCCGAAGCGGCATCCGTCGTCGCCGAGTTCAGCACCGTCGTCAACGAAACATTGCGCCGCACGCACCACGGCGTGGCCGATTACGAGGTGCTCGTGCCCAGCGAACTTCTGCGGCAGAAGCAGCGCACGATCCACATTTTCAACCTTGTGCTCGTGTGCATCGCCGGCATATCGCTGGTTGTGGGCGGCATCGGCATCATGAACATAATGCTTGCAACCGTATCCGAGCGCACGCGTGAGATAGGCATCTGCCGGGCCGTGGGCGCCTGCCGAAGCGACATCGTAATTCAGTTTCTCGCCGAGTCGATCGTCCTTACGGTTCTGGGCGGACTGCTCGGGACAACATCGGGGTGGGTTGCCGCGCGGGTGATAGCCGCCTCGGCCGGATGGGCAACGATGGTATCGTGGCAGTCGGTAGTGGCGGCGGCGATCATATCGGGGCTTGTCGGAATCTTCTTCGGCCTTTATCCTGCCATTCGCGCCGCACAGATGGATCCCCTCGCCGCGCTGCGGCTCGAGTGAGGATGCATTGAGCCCCCTCAAGAAGCCGAAGAATGCGCTTTACAAAACGTAAATGTCTTTCGCCCTTCGCAAGTCCTGTAATACCAACGACTTGCGTCTTTGCTCGGTGCCTGGCACCAGGTCGCGAGACTCTCGTCTGAAGTCCCACCGGTTTCCTTCCGGCTTGGCGCTCAATTGTCTCCCTGTCCCTTGAGACGGGTCTTGCGCAGTTCCAGTCCTGCGCGGCAGGTGAAGAACATTCCCCGGCTGGCCACAACGTCTAACGGCGCCTTATATTATCGGAAATATACGCCAGCATCCGCAGCAGCAAGCCGGAACCGCCCGCCCTATTATACGCCCTTATTTCACCTTATGAGCAACGCAAATGACAAGCGGCGTCGCAAGTTGTTGGTATTCCACAAGTTACGTCTTCACCCGGTGCCAGGCACCGTTAAGGGATGCAAGTTGTTGGTACGCAAGGAGTTACGAAGCCGCTTGGGATTTGCGTTGGGAGGTCGGCTCGCAAATGGCCGTTTCAAGGCGTTTTGGGCATAGTACTGGCGTTGCGCCCTCTCAATGGGCCGTCGAAGGTGTAGGGTGATCGTGCTGATGATAAGATGTCAAGCTATGGGGCTATCGCCAACCAGGACTGTTGACTTGGCTTCCGCAACTGCCTCGTGAACTGCCTGGCTTTTCGGCCCCCTATTCGCGTGGAGCTGTACTAAGCCGCAGGCTGCGTTGCAGAGGCAAGCAGGTCCGCCTCGAAATGCTCGTAAGCTTCCTGTAGCTGCTCCGGCGTGTGAATGGGAGGTGCACAGGCGGCGTTGCGGCACATGAACAGCGTGGGCTTATCCGGGGTGGCATAACCTTTCTTCGTCATGAGGTCGGCGTCGGCCGTTGGATCGAGCAGTTGCACCATGCGGCGCGGCTCGTAGAGCTTGAGGGCGGCCTCGTGAAGCGCCCTGGTCTGGGGGGAGTCGGGCGGGCCGACCGTCACAAGCTCGACGGGATAGTTCACCAGGAGGTCCACGGCGAGGGCGTATCCGGCGGCCAGGTAACCCAGCTTCGCAAACTCCGGTCGCATCACGGCCAGGGCAAGCCGCGCGTGGTCGAGGTAGCCGGCCTCGCCGGTCAACATGTGCAGGCGTGCCAGTGCCCGGGCTGTTTCTGCGTTATCGAAGATCGACCTCGTCCTTATGGCAAGCTCGCCATGACCCTCGTCGGTGGCAGGCCTGTCGAAATATCCGCCGGACGGCGACGCAAGCGTCTGATCGATGATCCTAACAAGCTCCTGTGCGTGGTAGAGGTACTTGCGGCTGCCGGTCGTCTCGTAGGCATCGAGGCAGGCGTTGGCCAAAGACGCCTGGTCGGTCAGCAGGCCGGGCACGCGCGGCAGATCGTCTTTGAGGTAGTGGCACGCCTCACCCTCGGGGCCAACGGCGTGGTAGAGTAGGAAATCGACAATCGCGAGTGCCCGCGACCGGCAACCTGCCCGGCCGAAAGCTTCCCACGCATCGAAGTAGGCCTCGGCCGCGAGGCAGTTCCAATTCGTTATGATCTTCTTGTCCACGTCGGGTGGCTGCCTCCGGCTGCGCGCCTCCTCGAGCGCCGTCGTGGCCTCGGCCAGTGTCGCCTTCGCGTCTGCGACGGCCCCCCCCAGCCTTGCGGCGAGCTGCTCGTGGCTCATCGCCTGATAAAGGGCATTTCTGCCGGGCGTGCTCTGTATGTTTCCGGCCGGCGTCATGCCGTAGAAGGCTCTTGCCGCTTCGGCCTGCTGCCCGGGAAGGGCATCCTCAACTTCGCTCAACGTCCAGGTGAAGTAGGCGCCGTCGTCGCCCTCGCGGGTGTCGGCGTCCTGGCTCGAGTAAAAGCACGGCCCGGATGACGAGAGCACGTCTTCCATGAAGCACATGATGCCTTCGGCCACTTCGCGATAGGAGGCGTTGCCGAGCGCGCGGTAACCGGCAGCATACGCCGACAGCATCGCGGCATTGACATCGAGCAGCTTTTCGAAGTGCGGCAGGTGCCAATCACCGTCGATGGCGTATCGGTGGAATCCGCCGCCTATTTGATCCCTCAGGCCGCCGGCCGCCATTGCATCGAGGGTGGTCCCTGCAAAGTTGAGCATCGTTTCGTCGCGGTGCCCATGATAACGCAGCAGGGCCAGTGTGATCGGCTCGGGATGCGGAAACTTCGGAGCCCGGCCCAGGCCGCCGCGTTGCATGTCGGCGTGGGCTCTGATTTCCGCAACCGCCTGATCAACGACCGTGTTGTCGAGGCCCTCCCCGACGATTGCCGCGGCGCCCTGTTCCTTGTCTTGATGTTTCTTGCGCGATTCGTCGACCTTTCTACGTATCTCGGCCGTGTTCTGATGATAGAACGCCGCGTAATCGAGCAACTGCCTTTTCATCTGGGCGGGCGGAATGTAGGTGCCGCCGCCCATGAATTCGCCGTCGGGTGTGAGAAACGCAGTGGTCGGCCATCCGCCACGGTTGTAGCGGCTGTTGATATCCGGCCGGGCGTCGGCGTCTACGTGAACAGGAATGTACTGCTCTTCCACCACCTCGACAACTTCGGGATCCGAATATGTTGTACGTTGCATAACGTGGCACCAATGGCACCACGTCGCTCCGATGTCGAGGAGGACCGGCTTGTCTTCGGCTCTGGCTCTTGCAAAAGCTTCCGCAGACCAGTTCAGCCACGTTATGGTGCAGGGCATTACGTCTCCAGTTGCGCTACTATGTGCCCCGGATCCGTCTTCAGTACGGCTCGGGTGCAGCTTCCGGGGGCGCACTTTCGGTGCGCGCCTCGCGGTGTTGTGGTGTTCCTACCGCCTCTGCCGGGCGCAGGCGGTCCCTCACTGCCATGGCCGCCAAAAGCACGCCCATCAGCAGCGCCAGGATCATTACCAACGGCATCAACAGGGGCTTCAGCAGTGCAACGACCGGCGGCCGCGCCCGACAGTCGAAAGGCCTGTCGGAGGCACGCGCAATTCCATCGACGATCGCGCTTCGCACGTTCGCCGGGCTGCGGACCTGCACGTGACGGCGCCTCACGATCTCCTTCGCGTCGCGCTCGTAGTCGAGCATTTCGCGGCAATCCGGGCAGAGGTACAGATGCTCGGCAAGAAGTGCCTCCTCGTCATCGTCCAGCTCATCGTCGACGTAAGCGGAAATGAGTTCCGACGCTTGATTGCAGTCAATCACGGCCTATTTCCTCAGCACGCCTTGTTGTATGGCATATTTGCGCAAAAGGGTACGGAGCGCGCGCCTGGCGCGCGACAGCCTGGATCGGACCGTGCCTACCGGACATCCCATGATCTCTGCGATTTCTTTATACGAAAAGCCGTCGACGCTCGACAGGAGCACTATTTTCCTCGACTCTTCGCCGATGCTGCTGAGGGCTTCTTCCACTTCCTCGTCGAGCATGCCCATCAGCTCGCTCTCGCCTGTTTCACTTTCGCTGGTGGTGCTGAGCTGGGGCTCGTCCCTCACACCCGGAAACTTCTCTTCGTCCAATTCTATCGTCACGGGCCCACGCGTGCGCCGGCGGTACTGGTTTATGAAAGTATTCTTCAAGATGGTCAGCAACCAGGCCTTGCAATCTGTGCCTTCACGGAACTTGTCGAAAAAGCGATAGGCTTTCAGGAACGTTGTCTGTGTAAGGTCTTCGGCGTCTACGTCGTTGCCTGCGAGACGCAGGGCCGAGTCGTGCACCGCGTTAAGGTGCGGCAGTGCCGTCTCCAGGAAGAACTTCTCTCGTTCTGCGTAACTATAAGGTGCCATTCAAACCCCGGAAAAAAACAAAATGATTGTACTTCGTCCTGGACAAGGGTGCCCTTTTCTTTGATAACAGTAAACGGCGTCTGCGAGGTTCCCTTGAATGCAACGCCGGCCCCTTCTGCCGGAGGACTGCCGACAAAACCGTCAGCGCGCAATCACGCCTGATCGCGGAAATTGAAGATGGAAGTGAAAGCGTCCGGGGCCGGACGTACGTTTCCTTTGTGCGTCGGTGTAGTGCAAGAGCACGTCGTATGCAAAACTACTTCGTGAACTACATCGCCGTCTGCGGCAAACATGGTGCCGAGTTTGCGACAAAGTTCACGAGGTAGTTCAGGAAGCCACGCCGACAGGCCTGATTGGCGACAGCCCGAAGGCTTGACAGTGTGTCACCAACAAGATTACACTACTCCTTCGACGGCCCATTGAGAGGGCGCAACGCCAGGACTATGCCCAAAACGCCTTGAAACGGCCATT
>JABMSA010000779.1 GCA_013202185.1 Planctomycetota bacterium | reverse complement strand
TACTGATAGCACCAGGACTTATGACTGGTGGGCGATACTGGACTTGAACCAGTGACCTCCACAATGTGAGTGTGGCGCTCTACCGACTGAGCCAATCGCCCGCGAAGGTCGCATGCGATTCATTCGAATCGACTGGTCTATTATAGCATGGAAGGCGGGGGGTGTCAAATGGTTTTGCCGGCCGATCTTGAAACGAAACAACTTGATCTGCTGCATTGCTCCTGCTATACTTGTAGTGACGAAGAATCATGACGAGCGGATGATTTCTGTGGAGATGGCGCCATGGCTGTGAACCTCGAGGAACGTTTTGCGCGGGGCGTTTCGCTTGAGGAGTTCATCGAAGGAGCCGACGCCCGGCAGATGATGCAGTGGTCCTACGACAACACGATACTCACCGACGACCAGCTCGAGGCGCTGCGAGGATTTGATCGCAAGATGAACATGCTGGTCGTCGCTGCCGTGTGGTGTCCCGACAGCCAGGCCAACGTGCCGGTGATGGCCAAGATTGCCGACAGCTCCCCGAACATCGATATGCGGATCGTCAACCGTGACGATAACGAGGACCTGATGCAGGAGCACCTGACTAACGGCGGGATGAGGATTCCGCTGTGCCTGATGCTCTCGCAGGATTTCTACCTGGTGGAACGGTGGACGGAGCGCCCGGCCAGGGCCTATCGATTTCTGTATGACCTCAGGCAGCAGGGAGTGAGCGGCGACGCGGCACGCGCGAAGTTTATGCGTCAGTATCACTCGACGGGCATGATCGAGGCGACTGTTTCGGAATTGATTGGACGCATCGGGCGCGCGGGGCTGATACTGGCGCTCAGCCGTCGCCTGGACCAGATGGGCGCGTCGAATGATGCCTGACCGGGATCGGACATGAGGGATCCTGTTCTCAATGAATATGCGCGTCTGGCTCCGGAATATGATCGGCGTTGGTCGTTTTACATAGAAGCTACAACGCGGGAGACCATGTAGCGTCTCGGCCTGATGACCGCCTGTGCGCGGTGCGGCTAATCTGCTAAGTAGATGCGAGGTACAGGGGGCGGGGTTGTTTTCTGTTTTCTTTCGCGGACCATGTGCGCGCGTGCCGCGTTCTTCATCTCTGTCGCTGAGCTGGTTGTCCCGCGGCCTTTGCGGGATTGACTATCCAACCTGCGAACAGAACACTGCGACTCTTGTTGTCGACGATGAGAAACAAGAACGGATGGTCGGCATGAAAATCGACACGTGGAGGCCGCACCGAAGCGCTGCACCCAAAGGAGAAATGCACACCGGTTGTTGCGGCCGCAGCTTCTGTACCTTCTTCATTCACTTCAATCCATGCGTTGTGGTACACCTCGCTCAAGTATATACGGTAGGCTTCTATCCTCTTGACTATCATCCTGTCAAAATCCGCCTCTTCGCTGTCGAACGCAGAGTTCACGCCCATATCAGAAAGAACGTTGCTGATTGCGCGGTGGTTGCCGAACTCGAATTTCGGCAAGAGCACATCAACTTCGCGCTCGAACGCTGTGCGCTTCAGGCCGATTATTGTCTGGTTGTCCACAGCAGACACCAGTTCATTGACGGTGAGGATCTGCTTCGGCAGCAGAATGTACATGGAATAGTAACCCTTGATGTAGGGTATCTCAAGGAACTTGAAGTTTTCGTCCTCTGAGTAAGGCAAGAGGGAGCGCTGATGCATTGACAGTGCGTCCACCGTCGTCTCGGCATCAACGTGGAACGGCTTCTCGCTGGTGGATTTCTTGTCGAATCGGCTGCCCCAATCCGCCTTGAAGTAGACGGTGTTGACGGTCACGAGGGCAGGCTCGTCGATTACACCGGGTCTGCTCCTGGATTTGAAATCTTCCGGGGAAACGCTCCCCTTGATCCGGCCGCGAGTCTTTTCCGAGATCCAGTCGTTGATCTTCCGGGTCATCTGGCCCGATTCCCTGGACCTCGCGGAATGAAGAGACGCCGCGAATGTCTTTTCCACCGTGGCCACATATTCCTTTCTGAATTTCGCGTTCGCCTCGTCCAGCCAAACGGAATTGGCAATGCTGACGTCGATCTTCTGATGCTTTGCCGCAACCGCGAACCGCCGGTCCAGTTCCGACAACTGCTTCAGCAACTTATCGTTGTCATCCGGGAAGTGCAGTACCTGCGCCAGCTCTCGACGGGTCTGCCCCCCGGCGGCAACGTAGCTCATCGCCAGGCCACGAAATATGCTCTGAGGGGAGAGGACGGTATTCTTCTCTGCATTGTCGGCAGCGACACGTTTCAGGAAGTCCATTGTGAACGCATTGATACGTTCACTGATCTCCGGGATCTTGATATCGCCATGGGGTCTTGGCGTCGAGCCGAGAAGCGGCAGCAAGAGAGGCAAGAACAGCAAGACATTCCTCAATACTTTCATTCGATTCAGCTTCATTTCTCTTCCTCTATATAAGAATGACCGTCACCTGTTTCTCTTCTTCCGCGTTCCACCCACGAGCAGCGAGCGCGGGCGCCGGGGGCCTCAAACCAAGTTTACCACACACCGGATCGGATGTCAAGCAGAAAATGCGGCGGCTGGCGCAAGTGTCACGTCCCGTGAAGTCATTACTTAAGTCAGGGCGGCGGCTGGCCAGGCGATTCGCTCGAAGACTCGTTCAGCACTGCTCCTACACGGATCGAAGCCCTTATTCTAGTGCCATTCGGGGCCGGCCCTGGCCTTCGAGGCAGTTGTTGTAATCGGCGCCTGTTCGCAGGCCACAGGACGATCCAAATTGTAGACCCGAACCCACCGTCCAAGAACCCAGATGAAGACGTCGGAACGAAATTCAGCACCCTGTTCCGCTTCCCAGGATGTGGTTTTGCATTTCATCCAGAATAGTCCTCGACCTTCTATCCGCAGATCTATTCTCATCCCATTTTTCAAGCCGGCCAGCCTGCGCTCGAAGCCGCCCTCACGGGGCGTCTCTACAAGTACATGACCGCAATTGTGAACACGTGTACTAAGCCCGCCACATGGCGGAGGCTTCGTCTCGAGCCGGCCACATGGCGCATGGTTTCTCGTGAGCCCGCCACGCGGGCGGTAGACTATAGCCTCGGGCGTAAGCCCGTGGAAACATGCTCCCCACACCAGAGAGCCCCCGCAGGGGGCGACAGAAATATCGCTGTCAGTCGAGATAGTTCTCAGGATCAAACTCCACCTCATGCTTGCGCAGAAGTTTTGCCAGTTCTTCTTCAAACGTCATCTTCCTATGATGCTCCGCCTGCTTGAGAATATAATCAAGTACGCCTGGAGAACCTGATTTGCTGACCGTGAAGGAGGAGTAGCCCACCTGCCACGTGAAAGCGCGGAGGCGTGGGAATGTCTTTGAGACCCATCGGGAGGAGTTTGCTTTGATCTTGCCCACAAATGTGGGAACGGGCGTCGCTAGTCTGATCCTTGTCAACAGATGGATATGATACAGATGGCTGCTGTACGTGTGTCCCATTTGGGTCTGCATCTCCAGAGGGGCTGTTCTGTCGCCCCCTGCGGGGGCTTGCCGATATTGGCCGACGCTTCCCACGGGCTTACGCCCGTGGCTAGGAGTCTGTCGCCCTTCGGGCTGAGCCGGTCATGATCGCTTGATCTTCGCGCTCACCAGGCCATGGACGCTCGGCGATGGCGTTGTAGAGACGGG
>JABMSA010000778.1 GCA_013202185.1 Planctomycetota bacterium | reverse complement strand
GGTCACGTACTTGTAGAGACGCCCCGGTGGGGCGTCTCAGAGGAGACGGGCCATCGGCCCGTCTCTACAACGCCATCGCCGAGCGCCCTGCGCAATCTAGACATGAGAATACGTCACCGAACTTTGGAACATCAGCACTAAGCTCCGGGAACGCCCCCATCGGCCCCGCGCCGATGGAGCGAAAGATTGACAGGCTACCGTCCGCTGTCGGTTTTCGCGCGGCCCCCGCCGTTTCATGCGGCAGGTGAATAAGCCAACCGCTTTTGAGACGCTGCCAAATAATCACACACACCGCGCAACGACACGCAAGCGAAGCGGCACATCGTTTCAATCGCCTCGCAGCCAAAGGTTGCCTTTTTCCGTTCACAGGCGAATTGTCTTGAAAAACAGGCCCAAGCCGCCTATAATCTTCATCAGTTGTCAGACGGCAGCAAGACAGGCCTTTAGCCGTGCGGTATTGTTGTGCCCGCGGCCGAAAGGAGGTGGTGGCAATGCTATGGAGCATGCGTTGGAATCTCAAGAATGGTGTAAACAGGTAACAACTATCGGTAAAGAGATTCCACGGAGCAGACAATGCCCAAGACTATTCAAGAAATCAATGAACGCATAAGCAAAGGCAATGCGGTGGTCCTCACCGCTGAAGAAATCATCGACCTCGTAGACGAAAAGGGCGTCGACAAGGCGGCGGAAGAGGTGGACGTAGTAACGACGGGCACCTTCGGCCCGATGTGCTCGTCGGGCGCATACATAAACACGGGCCATGCCAACCCCAGGATCAAAATGGGCGGCGGCAAGGTGACCCTCAACGACATCCCGGCGCACGCCGGCCTCGCAGCCGTAGACCTCTACATCGGCGCGACCGCGATACCCGACGACGACCCTCGAAACAAGAACTATCCCGGCGAGTTCAGCTACGGCGGCGGGCATCTCATTCACGACCTCGTGGCCGGCGAAGACATTCGCCTCGTTGCCACGGCATACGGAACCGACTGCTACCCCCGAAAGAAACTCGAGACCCTCATCAACATCAAGGATCTCAACGAGGCGGTGCTGTTCAATCCCCGCAATGCGTATCAGAACTACAACTGCGCGGTGAACGCGTCGGGCAAGGCGATCTACACCTACATGGGCACACTCAAGGCCAACCTGGGCAACGCCAACTATTGCAGCGCGGGGCAATTGTCGCCGCTGCTAAACGACCCACTCTACAAGACCATCGGCATCGGCACACGCATATTCCTCGGCGGCGGCCGGGGATACGTGGTGTGGCAGGGCACCCAGCACGACCCCGGCGTGGCGCGCGCCGACAACGGCACACCGCTCGCACCGGCGGGCACCCTTGCCGTCATGGGCGACCTCAAGCAAATGAAGCCCGAGTGGCTGGTGGGCGCGTCTTTCCAGGGTTACGGCGCCACGCTAACCGTGAGCCTCGGGATACCCATCCCGATCCTCAACGCCGACATCTGCCGGCACGTTGCAGTGAAAGACGAAGACCTGTACGCCCCGATCATAGACTACAGCGACTCGTACCCCAACTGCAAGCCCGGCTCGCTCGGCAAGGTAAGCTACGCCGAGCTGAAGAGCGGCAGCATAACCGTCAACGGCAGGGAGGTGCCCACCGCATCGCTTTCGAGCTATTCGAAGGCGAAAGAGATCGCCGGCATCCTCAAGGGCTGGATCAAGGAAGGCAGCTTCCTCCTCACAGAACCGCTGGGAGCGCTGCCCGGCGCGGATTCCGGCTATGCCTTTACGTCGCTGCCGATGAGGGAAATCGAGTAGCAACAGACCCCTGCGGGGCGGCGCCGCGCCGCCCCCGCAGATTCATGCGGAGATGACATTGACCTCGAAAAGGATTGTGCTGCACTTCCCGCAACGGCTTGTCAACCAGCCGATTGTGTCGGACCTCGTAAGGCGATACGGCCTCGAGTTCAGCATTCTGAAAGCATACGTAACGCCAGACGAAGAAGGCCTGCTTGTTCTCGAAATAACCGGCACACAACAAGCGTGCGAACAGGGGCAGGAATACCTGGCTTCAGTAGGCGTTTCCGTTCAGCCGCTGAGTCAGGACGTCCTGCGGAACGATGAACGGTGCACCCACTGCGGGGCGTGCATACCGCTGTGCCCCACCGGCGCGCTTTCGGTCGTTCGCCCGGAGATGACGATCAAGTTTGACAACGAGAAGTGCATAGCGTGTGAATTGTGTATCAAGGCCTGCCCGACGAGGGCAATGGAATTACATTTCTGATAGAGAGTGGCACAGGAGTAAAGCCATGCAAAAGCTGTTTGGTCCGGGTGGAGAAAAGGAGGTCACACGGGCGATCGTCTCGGAATTCGCCCGGGAGTTTGACGAGTACATCGAGAGCGATTGCGTGATCGTTGGAGCAGGCCCCGCGGGCCTCACCGCCGGGCGCATCCTCGCGCAACAAGGCGTGAAAACGCTGATCATCGAGCGCAACAACTACCTCGGCGGCGGCTTCTGGATCGGCGGATACCTCATGAACAAGGTAACCGTGCGCGCTCCGGCACAAAAGGCGCTCGACGTGATCGGCGTGCCCTACACCGAAGTGGCAGGCGGAATCTACGTGGCCGACGGCCCACACGCATGCTCGAAGCTCATAGCCGCAGCCTGCGACGCCGGAGTGAAAGTGCTCAACATGACATCCGTCGACGACGTCGTCCTGCGCGAAGGCAACAGGGTGGCAGGCGTCGTGATAAACTGGACGGCCGTTCAGGCGCTGCCGCGGCAGATCAGTTGCGTGGACCCCGTTGCACTCGAGGCCAAAGTAGTGATCGACGGCACCGGCCACGACGCATGCGTTGTCAAGGCGCTCGAAAAGCGCGGCCTCATCGAAACCGTAGGTTACGGCGCCATGTGGGTAGAGCAGTCCGAAGACCAGGTCGTCGAGCGCACCGGCCAGGTGCACCCGGGCCTCGTTGCCGCGGGTATGGCCGTAAGCACCGTCTACGGCCTGCCCCGAATGGGCCCGACCTTCGGATCAATGCTGCTCTCGGGCGAGAAAGCGGCCGAAGCCGTGCTCGCCATACTCCAGAAGAGCGAAGCCACCGCGACCACCGCGTAGCAAAATGAAAAACCGAAGCCGGCAGCGACGCGGGCTTGTGACTGAGGCTGAATCATGCGAGCTGTAGCATTACTGTCCGGCGGTTTGGACAGCGTTCTTGCTGTTCGGGTCATCCTTGATCAAGGCATCGACGTAGAGGCCCTGAACTACGTGACGGTCTTTTGCACCTGCACGCCGAAGAACAGTTCGTGTTCCGCGGCAAGCACGGCCGCGGCACACCTCGGCGTAGGGCTCAAGACCATCAACACCTCCCGCGAGCTTCTGGGAGCAGTGAAAAACCCGAGGCACGGGTACGGGCGCAACCTGAACCCGTGCCTCGATTGTCGTATTCTCATGTTCCTCAAGGCAAAGGAATACATGCAGGAAATCGGCGCGTCATTCCTCATCACCGGCGAAGTGCTCGGCGAACGGCCGATGTCTCAGCGCAGAGATGCCATGGCGATCATTGAGAGGGAGTCGGGCCTCGACGGCCTGATCGTTCGGCCGCTCTGCGCGAAAGCACTCGAGCCCAGCATACCCGAGAAAGAAGGCTGGGTCGACAGGTCGAAGCTCCTGGGCATCACCGGCCGGAGCCGCAAGCCGCAGATCGCCCTGGCAGAATCTTACGGCATCAACGACTACCCCTGCCCGGCCGGCGGCTGCCTGCTCACCGACGCCGGCTTCGCCGCACGCCTGCGCGCCCTCATGCAGCACAACCC